>JARCMA010000537.1 GCA_030248405.1 Microcoleus sp. MP8IB2.171 | reverse complement strand
TCAAAAGCCGATCGCATAAATCGAGGTTCTGTCACCCGAATCCCCCGTGCAGCTAGGAACTCGTTATCCAGTTTATCATTAGCAGCCGCAGAAGCCAGGGCGATCGCTTCCAAAATATTGCTTTTGCCGCAGCCATTTTCGCCAATCAATACGGTCACTCGTCCTAATTCGAGCTTCAGCTTTTGAATGGACTTGTAATTTTGGATTCTGACTTCTCCAATCATAATTCAATCTCATATAATTTGAGTGTACTCATTGTATCTGCGATCGCATGGATCTCAAAGAACGCCTGCACAGCCATCTAATTCAAATTATACGCGATCGCAATCCTTACTTAGCCTCCGCAGGGCATTTCTACGTGCAGCAATACATCCGCGAACAATTGGGACAGTGGGGAACTGTAGAAATCGACGATTTTGCGGTGCGCGGGCGAATTCATCACAATTTTATCTTGGATTTACCCCCCTCCGAAAAGGCTAGCAAGCAGGGGTTGCTGCCGATTATTATCGGTGCTCATTACGATACAGTGCCTGGTACGCCTGGGGCTGATGATAATGCTACTGGGGTGGCTGTGTTGCTGGAACTCGCAAGGGCGATCGCACTTCAGCCGCTAAAATATCCAGTACAATTAGTTGCCTTCGATATGGAAGAAGCTGGTTGTTGGGGTAGCAAGCATCATGCAGCTAAATACAAACAACAGCAACAGTCAATTCGGTTGATGATTTCTTTGGAAATGTTGGGTTATTGCGATCGCACTCCGAACTCCCAAAGCTACCCGGCGGGACTAAAATATTTTTATCCGAATATTGGCAATTTTATTGCTTTAATTGGGAACTTGCGGACTGTTCGCGATATGATTGCCTTGAGCGGAAATATCCGCAAATCTGGTCAAGCTTGCGAGTGGCTGCCGGTGCCGAATCGAGGTTTAATTGTACCGGATACTCGCCGCAGCGATCATGCTCCTTTTTGGGATAATGGTTATCCGGCTATTATGGTGACGGATACGGCTAATATGCGGAATCCTCATTATCATCAACCGAGTGATAAGATTGAGACTTTGGATTTGGATTTTCTTGCTGGTGTTTGTCGGGGTTTGGTTGAGGCTATTCGGTATATATAGGGATTTTATTGAACCGCGAAGGCGCGAAGGGCGCGAAGGAAGAAGGAAGAAGAAGATGATGATGAGAGATAAAGATATGAATGCTGTTTTTGACGATCGCACTTCCTGGCAATTCTGGATCGATCGCGGCGGCACTTTTACCGATATAGTAGCCCAAAAGCCCGATGGTAAGCTCGTAATTCACAAGCTGCTGTCGGAAAATCCCGATCGCTACACCGACGCAGCAGTGCAAGGAATTCGTGATATTTTGGGGATTGGGGCGGGGGAAGCGATACCGGCGGCGCAAATTGCAGCGATTAAAATGGGTACGACGGTGGCGACAAATGCTTTACTGGAACGTAAGGGCGATCGCACTATTCTGCTAATTACTAAGGGTTTCGGCGATGCGCTGAGAATTGGCTATCAAAACCGCCCGAATATCTTCGCCCGCCACATTGTGCTGCCCCAGATGTTGTACGATCGCGTTATTGAGGTTGCAGAACGTTACAGCGCTACAGGCGAAGAGTTAACTACTGTCAATCCTGAGTTTATCCCGTTTTTGCAGCAAGCCTACGATGACGGAATTCGCAGTTGTGCGATCGTATTTATGCACGGCTACCGCTACTCGGAACATGAAAAACAAGTTGCTAAAATAGCGAGAGAAATTGGCTTTACTCAAATTTCAGTATCTCACGAAGTTAGCCCGCTGATGAAATTAGTTTCGCGGGGAGATACTGCGGTTGTCGATGCTTATTTATCTCCAATTTTACGCCGTTATGTCGAACAAGTAACCAGTGAGTTAATTGAGGTAGATCCTCGGAATGAGGGATTATCAATGCCCAATGCCCAATGCCCAATGCCCAATGCCCCATCCCCAAAATTAATGTTCATGCAGTCAAACGGCGGCTTAGTAGATGCCGCCAAATTCCAAGGAAAAAATAGTATTTTATCCGGGCCTGCTGGGGGAATTGTCGGTGCAGTTCAAACCAGTAAAAAGGCAGGTTTCGATAAAATTATTACCTTTGATATGGGCGGAACTTCGACAGATGTTGCCCATTTTAACGGCGAATATGAACGCGAATTTGAGACGGAAATTGCTGGGGTGAGATTGCGATCGCCCGTGATGGCAATTCACACTGTAGCAGCCGGTGGTGGTTCGATCGTGTTTTTTGACGGGGCGCGCTACCGCGTCGGGCCAGAGTCTGCGGGCGCTAATCCTGGCCCCGCTTGCTATCGCAAAGGTGGCCCATTAACGGTGACTGATTGTAATGTGATGTTGGGGAAAATTCAACCCGCTTTTTTCCCGAAAGTGTTTGGATTGCAGGGAGATTTGCCGATCGCCCCTGACGTAGTTAAGCAAAAATTTATGCAGTTAGCGGGGGAAATTGGAGGCGAGAGGACGGCGGAACAGGTGGCGGAGGGTTTTTTGGCGATCGCGGTGGAAAAGATGGCTAATGCGGTCAAAAAAATCTCACTTCAGCGCGGTTATGACGTTTCGGAGTATACATTGTGCTGTTTCGGGGGTGCGGGTGGCCAACACGCTTGTGCGATCGCCGATAGTTTGGGCATGAAACGGGTATTTATTCACCCCTACGCGGGCGTGTTATCCGCCTACGGTATGGGTTTGGCTGATGTGCGGGTTATGCGCGAAAGGGCGATCGAGCAACAATTAACTTTAGAATTAATCAGAGATTTGGATGATGTTTTAGCACAATTAGAGGCCGAGGGAAAGAGGGAATTAAACCGCACAGATGCAGAGTCAGACGGAATACAGGAAAATATTTTAGTTATTAGGAAGCTGCATCTAAAATATCAGGGAAGTGATTCGGTTTTGATGGTAAATTTTGCTAGCAGTATTGAGGAGATGCAGGCTGATTTTGAAGCGGCGCACCGACAGCGGTACAGTTTTATTATGCCGGAAAAAGCGCTGATTGTCGAAGCAGTTTCCGTGGAAGTTGCAGAGACAATGGATGTGCCGGATAATTCTAAAATTTCCCCCTCTTGTGGCACGGGCATCTTGCCTGTGCCGGATAATTATACGCCAATCTCAACGGTGCAAATGTATGCTGCTGGCGGGTGGCGGGAAACGCCTGTTTATCAAAGAGACGATTTGCGATCGGGCAACTGCATTAGCGGCCCGGCGATGATTGTCGAAGCAACCGGAACTAATATCATTGAACCGGGTTGGGAAGGCGAAATTACCGAAAATAATGACTTGATTTTGAACCGCAGATGCACGGAGATGAATGCAGTTAACACCCATTCATCTGCGGATAAATCAGATCCAGTATTGCTGGAAATATTTAATAACTTGTTTCGCGCAATTGCCGAACAAATGGGCGTCACATTGCAAAATACAAGTTCCTCAGTCAACATCAAAGAACGCCTCGACTTTTCCTGTGCAATCTTCGACCAAAACGGGCAATTAGTTGCCAACGCGCCGCACATTCCCGTGCATCTCGGTTCGATGAGCGAAAGTGTTGAGGCTTTAATATTAGCACAAGCTCATGCAATTAAACCGGGCGATGTTTATGTTTCTAACAATCCCTATAACGGCGGCACACACTTACCCGATATCACCGTAATTACTCCAGTATTTGATAATTCTTCTTCCCTTCCTTTGTTTTATGTTGCGTCGCGGGGACACCACGCCGACATCGGCGGCATCACTCCCGGTTCCATGCCTCCCAACAGTAAAATAGTCACTGAAGAAGGCGTATTGTTTGACAATTTCCAGTTAGTCAGTGAGGGCAAATTCCGAGAATCAGAATTACTAGAAATTCTCACATCAGGGGATTTCCCGGTTCGCAATTCCGCACAAAATATCGCCGATTTGCAAGCGCAAATTGCCGCCAACAATCGCGGATTAGCAGAACTTCTAAAGATGGTTGAACATTACGGCTTAGAAACGGTACAAGCTTATATGGGCTTCGTGCAAGATAATGCTGAAGAATCGGTGCGGCGCGTAATTGAGGTTTTGAAAGATGGCGAGTTTACTTATCCGATGGATAGTGGCGGACAGATTAAGGTAGCTATTACAATTAACAAGTCGGCGCGCAGTGCGAAAATAGATTTTACTGGCACATCTCCTCAGCAATTCAACAATTTTAATGCTCCCGCTGCGGTGTGTAAAGCGGCTGTGTTGTATGTTTTTCGCACTTTGGTAGATGACGATATTCCTCTGAATGCGGGCTGTTTGAAACCTCTGGAAATCATCAATCCCGCAGGCTGTATGCTGAATCCGCGCTATCCGGCGGCGGTGGTGGCGGGAAATGTGGAAACGTCGCAGAATATTACCGATGCTTTGTATTGTGCGCTGGGGGCGATCGCATCTTCTCAGGGCACCATGAATAATTTCACCTTTGGAAATAACCGCTATCAATATTATGAAACAATTTGCGGCGGTTCGGGTGCTGGTGCAGATTTTGACGGCACTGATGCGGTGCAAACTCACATGACTAATTCGCGTTTAACCGATCCAGAGGTATTAGAATGGCGGTTTCCGGTGTTGTTAGAAAGTTTTGCAATTCGGGCTAATAGCGGCGGGAATGGATGTCATCGCGGGGGTAATGGAGTGGTGCGGCGCGTGCGGTTTCTGGAGGATATGACGGCGGGAATTTTATCGGGGCGGCGGGTGATTTCTCCCTGCGGTTTGCATGGGGGTGAATCGGGGAAAGTTGGGCGGAATTATGTTGAGCGCGTGGATGGAAATGTTGAGGAGTTGGGAAGTACGGCGAGTGTGGAAATGCAACGGGGGGATGTGTTTGCGATCGAGACTCCGGGGGGCGGAGGTTGTGGTTTTCCTCGCGAGTGTTACGGTTGATAGCCTTCATCTATTGGTAAGTTTTGTTGATTTGCTGCTTGTCTGGAAATATATTTGCAGCGTTGATACTCTTGGTTGCCGGCACATTGCTTAATTCTAATAAACTCAACGTCGTGTTGCGAACAGAATTCGAGTAATTGCTCCCACAAATCTACGTTAGCAGTAGGTTTATGTTCGCTATTTTTCCAGTTATTAGCTTGCCAGCGCAACGCCCAATTGTTGGTAATAGCATCTACAAGGTAGCCGTTGTTATTGTATAGCGTCACTTTACATCTTGTTTTGAGTGCTTTCAGACTTTTAATTGCAGCAAGAATATCCATACGATTGTTTGTAGTTAACTGAAATCCGTGGCATAGCTCCTTGCGATGATTTTCATACAGCAAGATTGCCCCATATCCGCCAGTACCGCTTGCCGTAGTTAAACCGTGAGTATAAATGGTAACTTGTTTCAAGTTGCTCATGCTTGTGTAACTTGTTCAGAAAAATCCAAAATTATATAATTCATTTTGCTTAAATATTGACAATTTTTAAGCATTTGTATTAAATGTAGATTGTAGTGTATTTAGTAGTATGATCGGCCAGAATATATATAGACAGCAGATTTATCTTAGATGAAGTAGACCCCTCAAGCGATCGATTCCTGTAGGGACACGGCACTGCCATGTCCTCTATCTCTGCTTGTTGTCAAAGTGTAACGATTCCATTGCTTTTGGTGCTTTTCCCATGCTTCCGGCATCTCATCCCAAATTTTCTCATCCAGAAGTCTCCCAGCAGCTTTAGGCGTTCTACCTCCCCATTGCTTGAAGAAAAATGCTACTTCAGCATCTTGACATTGCTGCTTAATATTATCAACCCATTCTGATTGCATGGGACGGTGTTTTACGCCAGATTCTCCCCCAACTATTACCCAGTGAATGTCTTTTAAATCTAGTTCTAAATTACCTAAAAGCGGTTCGCATGATAGGAATCTGACTTGGGCGGGTACTTGTCGCAAACAGTCAATCCTGTTAACGTAGTTTTGATTTTCAACAGAAACTCCCATCCAAATATTTTCATGCCAGTCTAATTGGTCAGCTATTTCTCGAAGGCGTTCGTGTCTTTTGGTCAGAATTTGATATATATGCCAAGGAGTTTCACGCATTACCTCAAAAACTTCTTTGAGAAAATCTATTGGCACTTCTTCATGAAATAAATCGCTCATCGAGTTGACGAAAATACGGCTAGGCTTTTTCCAGCGCTTTGGTTCTTCCAAGCGATTCCTATGCAGTGTTAAATCAAAGCCGTTAGGAAAATTAGTGTGAAACCTTTTTGTTAATGCTTCTGCATAACAATGGGTGCAGCCGGGACTGACTTTATCGCAGCCAGTTGCTGGATTCCATGTGCGATCGCACCATTCTATACCAGTATTAATGTTAGCCATTTACTTACTCCTTTTTTATTTTTATCGGTATCGCACTTCGCATCTTTTATTATATACCCTATTTGTTGACTCAGGTAATATCTTTGGGATAAATTAAAGTAAATGTACAAATTAAATATGGGTTATGGGTAGCAGACAAGGCACGATTAAAGCAGCAGCAGCAAGGCTTGGGATTTCACTCGAAGAGTATTTAACTAAACTAGATGCTGGTTTAAAATGGTGTACCAAGTGCAAAGGCTGGAAGCAAATAACTGAGTTTGCCAAAGATAAAAGCCGTGGCGATGGATTACAAGCTAGCTGCCTTCAATGTGGCAGAGTCGAGGTTCGCAAGGACACTAAAGGTAAGACATCCCCATTTAAAGGAAAGAAGCACAGCACTACGTCATGTCAAAAAATGAGTTTATCGAGATCTGGGAACACAAACCGACTTGGCAAGCCTTGCTCATCAGAGCAAAAAAGCTATATTCGCCAGCGCACTATTGAAAAAGCAGCGCGTGGAGTCAAACATCCTAATTGGAAAGGTGGTATCACTCCTGAAAACATAGCATTGAGGCAATCTCCTGAATACATAGATTGGCGCAGGGGTGTGTTTGAAAGAGATGGTTATAGCTGCCAACATTGCGGTGATAATCGAGGTGGCAATCTAGAGGCTCATCACATAAAACTGTTCTCGGACTACCCAGAGTTTCGATTCGTAATCGACAATGGACTAACTTTATGTAACAACTGTCACCGAAAAGTCCACTCTAAGCGAAGGTAGCGACGAGTTCCAGATTATAACTGTCGATTCGATACCAGTATTAATGCTAGACATACAAGAACCTTGCCATTGAAAGAACAAATTATATTTTTAGGTGCGCTGGATACAGACAATTTATACATACTACTTTAGATCAATGCAGCATCACCCACAACTCTATTATATAATTAAATTGACTTAAATATCAACAGTTTTTAAGCACTTGCATTAAATGTAGATCGTAGTGTAAAATCGTGCTGCACCAGCATATATTACCAAAACAATTGTGCAAGCACCTAATTTTTCCGAACTCAACCATCCTGTGGTCAAATCCCTGTTCCATCACAGCGATCAGGAATTATTGACTCTGTTCCAAAACCATCCCGATCAGGGTAGGTTCTTCACTGCAATTTTTTGCCGCTACGCTCAAATTGTCCACTCCCTGATTCGCCATTCCGTGCGATCGCCCGTACAAGGTGATTACCTGTTCGCCCACACCTGGCTGCACATCTATCACGAACTGCGAGGCCTCGACTTGCGCCGCGAGATCCAAGAGTCTGATGGCGGAAATCTCAGTCTCCAAAACTGGCTGATTAATGTCACTGCAGTCTGCATAAATCAAGCTGAATTGCCCCCTGTTGAGTCGATTCACTACTCTTTGCAATCGGCTCCGCCTCCCCTGTGGTGTTACGTCAAACAAGCCTTGGAATTGTTAGCGCCGCTGCCGCGTTTAGTGGTGTTGATGGCTCAGACTTTCCGCTGGAGCGAAACTCGAATTGCAGCTTATTTGCAAGCAGAAGGCGAAGCTATTTCGCCCGCTCAGGTAAAGGCTTTGCTACAAAAAGGATATCAAACTTTAGAATCAAATTTGCCGGAGGATATTCGGGCTATTTATCTAGATGAAAATCTCGATTATCAACAAGCACTTGTCTAGATATAGCCGGCGATAATTCCGCTAATACCAATTATTCTTCAGTCCGCGTCGGCGGACTTCGTTTGTCTAGACGCGGTTTCAACCGCCGTCTGATCTCGGACTCGGAAATAATATAAGAGGTGGAAATGGCAGTTTATCAAGTTCGGTTGGTGAATGAGGCTCTCGCGCTCGATCGCACGATCACAGTACCAGACGACCAGTATATCTTAGATATGGCAGAAGATGCCGGCATCCGCTTGCCGAATGGATGCAAGCAAGGAGAGTGTTCTGCTTGCGTTGTCAAACTGCTGAGTGGTGAAATCGACCAAAGCGAACAAAAGTTTTTGAAGCCGTCAGAATTGCAAGCTGGCTACGCTGTTACTTGTGTGGCTTACCCGCTTTCTGACTGCACTTTGTTAACGCATCAAGAACAAGTTTTATATCAAACCGCTCTTTATTTTAAGTAATAGGAAATCAGTTTTTTACCATTTTTTATTCTCGCCTCGCTGGGCGCGGAATTTGTTTGTAGAAGAGCGAATTATATTCGCCGATCAAATCGTTATCAAAGTAGATTGGGTATGGTGTAAGGTGCGTGACTCTCCAGCATCTCGCTGACACTTGAGTGGCTAGAAAGTCACGCACCCTAACGAGTATAGATAAACCCGCCCTTATTAATTTAGCAACTGTAGAATCCGCTGAAGCGGAATTTCTGCCCAATCCAAGCGGTAATTGAGTTCGTATGCTAGTTCGGCAACCGCTTTTTCCAAAATGTAAGCATCCAGCAAAACTTGTAGTTCCGGGATAGATTTGGGCAAGAAACTTGCATCGGCTGCTGTTACCAAATAGCTGTTAAGAAAAGTGAGGCTGACCCAGCGGTGCCAAACGTTCGCCCACTGCTGCATCTCCGGGAGATTTTCAGGGCGAATCATGCCACTTTCTACTTCATTGCGGAGTGCCAAAGTAACAGCGTAACTCAAAGATTGCAGCATTCCCGCAACATCTCGCAGGGGCGATCTCTTCATCCGCCGCTCGCTTAAGGGTCGATCGCGTTCTCCTCCGAAATCAATAATTACGAAGTCTTTGCCGGTATAAAGAACTTGCCCGAAATGAAAGTCCCCGTGACAGCGAATTCTATCGGCCGTGATTCTCAAGTTCAAAATAGACTTGAAACGTTCCATGAGCAAATCTTCGCGGTTGAGGAGTTTTTGCGCCGATTTTTGTATTTCTGGTGGCAGTTTGGACAGTCGTTTTTTTAGATCCAGCAAAGTTCTTCCGGCCAGATTTCTCATGTGTTGATAGATGGAACGCTGGTAAAAGGAGGTGAAGTTTTCTGGGGCAAAAGCGGGATTTTCTGTGTCAGAAGCTAAAGCGAGGTGAAGTTCGGCTGTTCGTTGACCTAAAAGTTCGGCTGATGCTAAGTAAGAGCCGATCAGTTCGCGAGCTAATGCCGGAATTTCTAGGGATAAATCGGCTACTAGCGAGTTTGGCTGCCGCTGGGTTTGTCCGGTCAAAGCGTTCGGCAAATAATTTTCCGGGGCAGTAGATAAATTCTCGCTAGAATGCTTTGCTTCTACTGTCATTACTTGCTCGAAATAGTCGCGCAGTGTGTCTAATGTATAAGACCAAGCATCTACGCTGTCGGGGATTAATTTTTGTAGGATTCCGACTGTAAGGACTTGTTTTGCTGGTGTGTGATATTCCAATGCTCCGGCAATTGGAGCGTAGTGTTGGATCGAGTTGCGCTCTGTTAAAAAGCGTCCGATTTCTAATTCCGGGTTGATTCCTTCCTCGACTTTTCGCAATATTTTCAGGACGAAGCGGTCGCCGTAACCTGCGGATGTATTGCTTTGTTCTTTTTTGAACAGGTGAGGGTCGAGCTGCGATAAATCTTGTTCTGAGTTGAATGAAGTGTCGGCAATTCCTACCAGTTGACCTCCAGCACCTCTGTAACTGCGAGAATTGGCGATCGCCCCCAACAGCGCGCTCAGAAAACCTTTTTCCCCAGCAGCATCAAATAGTACCCCGATTTCCTTTTTGGTTTCTGGGAATTGCAGGCGCGCGATCGCCCGATCGTCCACATCGCCTTTCATCTCTTCCCAACCTAAAGGCAAAACGTAAGTTTCCGGCATACCTTCAGTATAATTCAACAGCAAGAACAGAATGTAAACTTGAGATTGCTCCCCCGCACTATCTTTACATTCAATCGGTACCATCTCACTTATTTCTAATGATTGAATTGTCCGATCTGTACCGCTAAACCAGCGATTACGCCGCAGGTATCCCGGCAAAAGATTAAGCAGCATATCGCTTAACTGACTTGTCGCAAAAGCAGTTTTCCAATTGCCTATCACCGCCAAAGTAGGCAAGTCTGTGGGAACACCGTGCAGCAAAAAATCTTCGTGTTTAACAGTAAGAGTAAACCAGTAAAACGTGTGAGGACTCAAGCACAAAAAGTAAGGCGACTCGCCAACTGCAGGAAACTCCGTGCGGCCGAAAATCTCCACCGGAACAGCACCTTTAAAGGGCGCAAGGTCTAATTCTGCCGTCTGGACGAAGCGTGACAAATTAGCCACTACGAGGATGTGTTCGTCTTGATAAGTGCGTACAAAAGCTAAAACTTTGCGGTTTTCCGGGTACAGGAACTCGCAAGTTCCGCGGCCGAATGCTTGGAAGCGCTGCCTAATTGCAATCAGGCGTTTCATCCACCACCACAGAGAACTCGGATTCGCCCGCTGCGCGTCCACGTTAACCGATTCGTAGTGATATTCAGGGTCAACAATTGGCGGTGCGTACAGCCGCTGCGGGTTAGCACGGCTGAAACCGGCATTGCGATCGCCACTCCACTGCATCGGAGTTCTCACCCCGTTGCGATCGCCCAAATAGATATTGTCTCCCATGCCAATTTCATCGCCGTAGTAAAGCACCGGCGTACCCGGAAGAGACAGCAGCAAAGCATTCATCAACTCGATGCGGCGGCGGTTATTTCCCATCAAAGGAGCCAAGCGGCGGCGGATGCCCAAATTAATTCTCGCTTGAGTGTCTTGAGCGTAAACCCGATACATATAATCTCGGTCTTCATCACTCACCATTTCCAGCGTCAATTCATCATGATTCCGCAAAAATAATGCCCACTGACAATTATTGGGAATATGTGGAGTTTGCTGGAGAATGTCGCTAATTGGGAAGCTATCTTCCATGTGCAAAGCCATAAATAAACGCGGCATCAGCGGAAAATGAAAGTTCATGTGACATTCATCGCCAGCAGCGTAATATTCAACCGCATCCTCCGGCCACTGATTCGCCTCAGCCAGCAGCATCCGGTTCGGGAATTTCTCATCTACGTGCTGCCGCAATTGCTTCAGGAATAGGTGAGTTTCGGGCAGGTTTTCGCAGTTAGTACCTTCGCGCTCGTACAGGTAAGGCACCGCATCCATTCGCAGTCCGTCTACTCCCAGTGCCAGCCAGAAATCTACCACATCTAAGATGGCTTGGCGGACGGCGGGATTGTCGTAATTCAAATCGGGTTGGTGGGAATAAAAACGGTGCCAGTAATAAGCTTTTGCTACCGCATCCCAAGCCCAATTAGAGGTTTCAAAATCTTGGAAAATAATCCGAGCATCTTGATATTTTTCCGGCGTGTCACTCCACACGTAAAAATCTCTTTCATTACTGCCTTTCGGAGCGCGGCGTGCTTTCTGAAACCAAGCGTGCTGGTCGGAAGTGTGGTTAACAATCAACTCAATAATGACTCTAATTCCCCGCAGATGTGCTGCTTCTAAAAGGTCTTTAAAGTCATCTAATGTGCCATAAATCGGGTTGACGGTAGTGTAGTGAGATGTGTCGTAGCCGTCGTCTCGAAGTGGCGATGGAAAAAATGGAAGTACCCAAATTGCTGTTACTCCCAAGTTTTGCAGATAATCTAGTTTTTCCGTGAGTCCCCGAAAGTCGCCGATACCGTCTGCGTTGCTATCGGCAAAAGCGCGAATTGGTACTTCGTAAATAATCGCGTCTTTGAACCACAATGGGTCGTTATTTAACATTGAGTTGGCCATGATTTTTATGGGTGATTGGTAATTTTGATTTGGTAATGGCGATTTGGTAATTGGGATTTGTTAGTTCAAATCCAAACTGATAAATCATAACTTATAATTTTACTGCGATTCGTCATGCCTGCGGCAGAGTTTTAATCGTAATTTATGATCGCAAAACTTATAATTTCTTAACTATAAAATCTCAATAATCTGTTTTGCTATTTCGGATACAGTTCACAATTCGGATACTGGTGCTTGCTAAGCACACCCTACATACTCAGCATTAGGGGCGGTTTTTACTACCTGCTGGACGGTTCTCAGGACAATAGACTAGGTTGACGCTCTTTGTAAATTTTTGTTACATTTATTTACATAAAGCAACAAAAATTTAAGGAAAAAACTAAAATGACTATTGTAATCGCTCTTTTGGTCGTCGGCTGGGTCGCAGCAGCATTAATTGGTACTCAAGCATATTTCCTGGGCGAACAGTCAAAGCCCATCCACGATCGCAATTGGAACGATGAATCTTTTGAACAACTGGCAAAATCTGTGACAGGAACAGAAATTGATTACCGCGTCCGGGTTCCCGCTTACCAAAAATTGGGGTAAAAGCCCCGTC
>JARCMA010000536.1 GCA_030248405.1 Microcoleus sp. MP8IB2.171 | reverse complement strand
AGTTGGTGCATTTGGCTTTTGGGATTTTAAAATCCCAAAAGCCTTTCGATCCCAATTATTTACTTGCTACCCCTTGACAGTTCAAGACAGTATCTACAACTTTATCCAAATATTTCATTATGCCTTGCAGGTTGGGTTCGCCGAAATCTTTGACACCCACCAACAAATGATAAAAACCCGCCCCCACACCGCCGACAAATTATGTAAACCCAACCAACACAAGCATTGCCGCAAATCCCGAAAAAGTGTAAAATAAAAAATGGTGAGTTTCAGGAGTGCAGGCTATTCCCACAACAGCGCAGATATGGCAAACCTTCGTCCTTTGTTGCTCGGCAACAAAATTGTATCAAAGTGTTAACTTAATCCGCTTAGATGAGCGGACAGGAAATGTGTTCATCTTAGTTGGCGAAGAAATCGAAATTGAAATCAAACCAAACGGAGAAGCGATATTTGTATGAAACCTAACTTCCAAGAAATGAGTAGAAAAGAGTTACGCACCTATGTTCTCGCTCATCGAGATGATAATGATGCCTTCTATGCCTTAGCTGACAAAATTTCTGCTGAAGCTGCCAATAAAGTGCCACTTCCACCCCTCAAATCATTAGACGATATCGAAAATTATCCAGAGTTTCTCGACAAACTTCGCGGCAATTCTGGTAGAAAAGAATAGGAGCGAATTTGTCAGGCGATCGCTCTTGTCAAAGAACAATTGCCTCGAAAAATGACTTTCCCATGACTTACGCAGCATTCTTAGAGGTAGGGGCAACCACAGGGGGATTGCCCTACAAAATCGTCAAATAGGTTTCCGTTGGACTGACTACCCCGATCGCACTTTACCTTCTCGAATTCCACTCCTCAACATCTTCAGCGGCAATATAGTACCGATAATAAATTGAACCCTTGACAGTTACTTGAATTTTACCTTGGCCTTTCTCCGCCCTCTCACTTTCAATTATTACCTGTCCGAACCCAGTTTCTGTCCAAGTTTGACACAAAATTTCCTCGATTTTATCAAAAACCTGATTAATCTGATTCTCTCTGCTTTCTGGCCCTGATGACATATCTATTTTTACCTTCTGGTTAGACTGAGTTTTGCCGTTGCTGCTGCTTACTTGATAAGCCCGATCGCCTGCTTCATCCCTTGACACAAACTCCATACCTCTTACCCCCGCAATAGTTGAATTCAAACGTTTTCCCAAACAAACATCAGAGAACTTTTCCAGCCTCTATAGGTATTTAGGGAAAAGCTCTGTATTTTTACGCACAGTCCCAGCTTTTGTAACAATAATTTACACGATCGCCCGCAGCGACATAGATAGTCAGGTACAGTAGGTGCGATCGCAGTCAGTACGTGCGATCGCCACTGGCAATTGGTAGTCTTTGTATCCAAACTATCTCGACGCATCCGATCTGGCAGAAACTCCATACTTCCTACCTTTAAAATGGTCTATGCAAAAAAAACATTCATTGGATAACGTTGTAATCGAAAACATAGTGTAAAATCAATAAACATTCAAAACTCACAATTGTGCAGTCCTAGGCCGCAGTTCCCAACTTCAATACTTACGCAACTGTCACCTTAAATAAAGGTAGGTTGTTGCGTTCCAGCGCTATTTCATATACGCGCATAGCGCTAAAGTGCAATAACGTACCTAAAAATTAGCCCCGTCCCGATGCCCGTTGCTGAAGTCCTGCAACTTCTGACATCTCGTCCCCGCACCCGCACCCACACCCTAAAACCCATGAAACAAGCAGAATTTATCAGCATTTACAACTATTTAGGTAAAAAATGCCGGCTAGTTTTGCAGCAAAAATTAGCCGGAAAACCCAATAAACAAATTGCCCAAATTCTCGAAATCAACACAGAAGCAACTGTACGGCAACATCTGAGCAAAGCATATCAAGCCTTTGGATTCGGAGACAACCAGCGTTCTAGCTGGTCACATTTGCAGGCATTATTTTTTCAATTCATGCCAGAATTAATCCCATCATCACCTGTAGAAATACTACCCTTAAATTCTCGCTGGGTAGAGCGAACTTCAGATATTGCTAAACTCCAACAGTGGACATCGCAACAATACAAAATATTGATCGTAGTAGGAGAAGGTGGGATTGGCAAAACTACGTTAGCACAGCAATACTTAGCCAGTAGCCAATTTGAAAAAATACTGGATATGAAAATTGCCTTAACCCCAGAAAACGTGCGAAGTGCTGAGTCATTTGTTCATAGTTGGCTGCAACAAGACTTTCAGGAAGATGCACCCAGAGATTTTAGCCTGAGCTTAAGCTTGCTAGAAAAGAGGCTGCGTCAAATCAAAGTTGCAATTTTCATAGATAACTTAGAACCTGCTTTAAGCAACGGTATGTTTTTACCTGAGTACCGCAATTATGTAGAATTGCTGCGGGTACTCAGCGATCAAAGAATCCCAGGAATCACGCTGATTACCTGTAGAGAAAGATTAAAAGAACCCGACCTGCGAGGCTGTCAAACTCACGTTTTAACAGGATTAACACCTGAAGCATGGCAGCAATATTTTGAATATCCAGAAACTCCAGAAGATTTACAAGCTCTGCAAGAAATGCACGCAGTTTACACAGGCAATGCCCTCGCTATGGAGCTGCTGTACAATAATATTCAAAATAATTATGACGGAAGTATTGCCGAATCTTGGCAGCAAAATCGCCAGGAATTACAGCAGCTAGATCCATTTTCATTTCTTATTAATAATCAGTTAAATCGTCTCAATGCTCACTCTCATCCAGCTTACCGCTTGCTATGCCGTTTGGCAGCTTGTCGGTATCAAGACATTGAATGGTTGCCCGATACTTGTATGAAAGCTTTGTTGTGGGATGTAACGCCAGCAGAACAATTCAAAGAAACGCAGCGGTTGTGTGACTACTCTTTGCTACAATTCCATCGGGGCAAATACCGAATGCACCCAGCAATTCGAGCTGCGAGTTTGAATCGCTTGCAAAATAGCAGCGAATGGGAGCAAACTCAAAGGGCGATCGCTCAACATTGGTTATCTAGTGTAGAAAACATTCAGTCTCCTCAGCTAGGCTTGCAAATTTTAGAAGCTTACTATCATTTCCGAGAAATAGAAGATTATAATTCAGCCTGGGATGTATTGTGCCGCCCTGCTATACCTATTTTACCAGAAGAATTGTTCCTATATTTTTTATCCTGGGGATACATTAGCCAAACTCTAGAATTAGCAGAAAAACTGGTAAATCGAGTTTCACCTAACCGGGAGGCCAGTCTGTATCGCTGCATCGGCGACTGTCACGCCTATCTGCTAGCAGATGGTTTTGAAGTAGCTCTAGAATATCACCGCCAAGCTCAATTTGCTGCTAAACGTGAAGGCGATCGATGGACAGAATTTAACTCATATAGTGATATGGGTTTGTGCTATATTGCTGCTGGTGAATACGAGTTAGGATTAGCTATTTATCAAGCCAAACTTAATCTAGCTTTATCCCCAGTATCTCCTGTAATTAAATCTAGGCTAAATAGTTGTTACTGCGAAGTTGCGCTCCTACACTCTTATTTAGGACAAATTTCGGATGCGAAAGCAGCATTGAAAGAAGCTACAAAACACTTGCAACAACCTTTAGAAAGCGTTCCGCCTTGGCAAGCTTGCTGGGATTTGAATATGGCAGGTTTAGCTCAAAAAAATATTGGTGAGTACGAACAAGCTCAGCAAACTTTAGAGCAAGTTGTAGCGATCGCTCAAAACTTTAACTTTACTTCTGACATAGCCCGTGCCTGGTACATTCTGGGGGAAGTTTTTCGAGAAATAAATGATTTTTCCGATTCCCTGAAATACCAAAATTAAGCTATTGAATTTTACACTAAAATTGGTGCTAAGTACGAATTAGCGACCAGTAATTATTACATTGGATTGACATATCGCGACTTGGAGCAGTTAGAAATAGCGGAAAAACATTGGCAACAAGCTATTATAGTTTTCCAAAGAATGAAAACACCTAAACAGGTGAATAAAATTCTCGCTTGTCTCAAATAATTTGAGATTTGAGATTTGAGATTGACAAGGGCAGAACGATTTGAGATTGAGATTTGAGATTTACTCCACAGCCTGTACTGGAAGCTTTAACTAATACCAATTATGAAAAGTATTGCCACCTATAGATTCTACGCGAGTATCTGTAGCGACTGAGGCTAAGCCGTGTCCCGCGCGGGAAGCTTGTTCTGGGTTAGGACTTACTATTGTAGAGACGGGGATTTATAGCATCTCGCAACACAGCAACTCAGATTTATACTGGTTTTTTGGACGGCGCGTTAATATTGTGTCGATCGCCATTTAAACTTAATCTAGACTAACTACCTCAAGGAACACAAAAAAATAATGCGTATTTTATTTGTATCCGCCGAAGCAGCACCCCTTGCCAAAGTGGGCGGTATGGGCGATGTCGTCGGCGCTTTGCCTAAATTTCTGCGGCGCATGGGACACGATGTCCGCATCTTCATGCCCTACTACGGTTTCATCCCCGACAAAATGGACGTTCCCAAAAAACCTGTTTGGGATGGGGCTGCCATGTTCCAAAGCTTCTCGGTGTTTGAAACTGTTTTGCCGGGAACCGATGTACCTTTATACTTAATGCAACATCCATCTTTCTTGCCGCGCCGCGTTTACGGCGGTTTAGATGAAGATTGGAGGTTCACTTTCTTTGCTAATGCTGCGGCTGAATTTGCCTGGAATCACTGGAAGCCCCAAATTATCCACTGTCACGACTGGCATACGGGGATGATACCTGTTTGGATGAGCCCAGACCCCGATATCAGCACGGTTTTTACTATTCACAATTTAGCTTATCAAGGGCCGTGGCGCTGGCGTTTGGAGCAGATGACTTGGTGTCCTTGGTATATGCAAGGTCACAATACAATGGCAGCAGCAGTACAGTTTGCCGATCGAGTAAATACAGTTTCACCGACTTACGCCGAGCAAATCAAAACTCCAGCTTATGGGGAAACTTTGGAAGGTTTGCTGTCTTACCTCGGCGGTAAAGTATCGGGCATTTTGAACGGAATTGATACAGAATCTTACAACCCCGCCACTGACAAGTACCTCCATCAACAATTTAGTGTTGATACTATTGAAAAGCGCCCCGCTAATAAAATTGCGCTGCAAGAAGAAGTCGGTTTGGAAGTGAATAAAAATGCTTTTTTGATCGGCATGGTGACGCGGCTGGTAGAACAGAAGGGATTGGATTTGATAATTCAAATGCTCGATCTGTTCATGGCCTATACCGACGCTCAGTTTATTGTACTCGGAACGGGCGATCGCTACTACGAAACCCAACTCTGGCAAATGACAGCCCGCTATCCCGGTCGGATGTCCACCCAATTACTCTACAACGACGCCCTCTCCCGGCGCATTTACGCAGGCTGCGACACCTTCCTGATGCCCAGCCGTTTCGAGCCCTGCGGCATCAGCCAAATGCTCGCCCTCCGCTACGGGTGCGTGCCAATGGTTCGCCGCACCGGCGGTTTAGTCGATACCGTTTCCCACAACAACCCGATCGACAATACAGGTACCGGTTACTGTTTCGATCGCTACGAACCCCTAGACTTGTTCACCTGCATGATCAGAACTTGGGAAGGTTTCCGCTACAAAGATAAGTGGAAAGAACTGCAACAGCGCGGCATGAGAGAAAACTTTAGCTGGGATCTTTCTGCCCAGAAATACGTCAACTTGTACAGCGATATTTTGGGGCTGCCGCCAGAAGAAACTGCACCGGAACCAGAGCCAGAATTGATCGTTGGTAAGGGTTAATCTTAGTAAGGTGCGTCAGTCGGTGTTTGATTCGACTGAATCGAGGGGCGATCCACTGACGCACCCTACAGCTTAGTAAGGTGCATCAGTCAGTTTTTGATTCAATTTAATCGATCGATCGATCGACTGACTACTGACAAATTAATCAATAAATAAATCGAGAGGTAAATGACCGTAAGTGCCAGTAACTCCACCTTCTGAGGCAGATTGACACGAAATCAAAACGCCCCGGTAAGTTCCGGGATAGCCGTCAACATAATACGACCCCTTCAAAGTATTGAACTTAATATAAACCGAACCAGCAAATGCCGAAAAAGCCTTTGGATCTAAAACAGCTTGATATCCCAAAGCTTTCAAATAAGCTTCTAAAGCTAAAAACCCCTCATCCGTCGAAGCAGCGCACACTCCCAACATTTGATAATCCGACAAGCTTGCTACCAGCAAAATCGCTTGACGCAGCGCCTGTTTTTCCTGCGGCGATGCTAGAGATTGCATATCCAGACAAGTGAAATCTTTGAGGATTTGCTGTGCTTCTTCAACAGTTAGGGTAGTCTGGTTTTGAGTAGACATGAATTGCTCTGATATTTCCCAAAATTACGATCGACACTCGGCTACTCGTCAACGAATTTCTGCCATTACAACCCTCGATCGACGGCGGTAACACTTGCCCAAGTCCTGATTATAGCCGATTGTGCGCTCTGGCAATCAATTCGGGCGATCGACTTCGAGGGCTTCGCCAACGCCCGTATCGCACAAAAAAGCTAGTAGTTTTTACCGATGTTTTCAAGTTTAGATCAATCCGCGTTTTTTCAGCTTTGCTAGCGCATCTTCGGCCGCATTTTTTTCGGCATCTTGTTTGCGACGACCCCTGCCAACACCGTACATTTTACCGCTGACATACACTTCAGCAGTGAACTCTTTGGCATGATCCGGGCCTTCCTCATCAATGATTGAATATTCGGGGTTTTGACCGAATTTTGCCAGAACCCACTCTTGAAATCGATTTTTAGAGTCTACAAGGTTTTTTGGCCCAGCATCGGACTCAGGGTAAACCATACTCTCAGCAACTGGAATAAACAGCTTTTTAACAAAGGCGCGGACAGGTGTAATTGTTGAGTCGAGATAGTACGCACCAATAATCGCTTCAAAAGTATCGCAAAGCAAAGAGGGATTTTGGCGACCTTTATCTTTTTCAGCCCCTTTCCCCAGGCGCATTAACTTGCCTATACCTAGTTGCTCAGCAAACTTTGCTAGCTGATCCTGATCGACTAATCCAGAACGCAAGCGAGTTAATTGAGCTTCGCTAAAATCTTCATAGTGCTTGTACAAGATTTCGCCAACTAGATAACCTAGGAGGGCGTCGCCGAGGAATTCTAGTCGCTCGTTGTGTTCGCCTGCTTCTGGGTGTTCGTTAACATAGGAGCGGTGGGTAAAAGCGCATTGCAAGAGGGATTCATTTTTAAATTTTGGAAGTTTGTACATTTTTATGTCTGGACTTGCTGGGAAATTAATAGCACGGAAAACGTTTCTATATTAGCCTGAGTTTTCTCAGTGCGTCTTCAGCCGCACGTTTTTCAGCTTCTTTTTTACTGCGACCACTTCCTTTACCGTACACCTTACTATTTACGCGCACTTCAACAGTAAATTCTTTAGCGTGATCGGGCCCTGCCTCGTTGATTGTGATGTATTGAGGGGTAATTGGCCCGATATTCTGCTGTACCCATTCCTGAAACCGATTTTTTGGGTCTCCAAGAATGTTAGAGTTCGGTTCTGGCTGAGAAGAAATAAGTTCTTCCACTACTGGCGTAAATAGCGGTTCTACAAAATCGCGGACTGCCTCAATGCCAGAATCGAGAAAATACGCGCCGATAATTGCTTCAAAAGTATTGCTGAGCAACGACTCTTTAGCAGTACCTCCACTTGTTGCTTCACCCCTGCCTAGCAGCATCCACTGGCCGATATCCAAGGCGGCAGCAAACTTTGCCAATTGCTTGTCTTCCACCAACAAGGAACGCAGGCGAGTTAGATCGCCTTCATTTCTATTTGAGTAGTGGCGGTAGAGATATTGGCCACTTAGAAAAGTCAGCAAGGCATCGCCTAAAAATTCTAATAGCTCGTTGTCTTTGCTGACTGCTTGAGGATTTTCGTAAAGGTAAGAGCGGTGAGTGAGTGCCTGATTTAGCAGATCGGCTTCCTGAAAAGGTAGCCGTTTTAGTAAATCGCTCAATCTTTCTCTAATGCGGTCTTCTTCAGCAGAAAAATGCCGATTTTCTTGACGAGTTTGCTCTTGAGACAGGAGTCGCAGGACTTCTTGCTGTTGCTTTTCTACTTCTTTAATATCGGCTTGTGGTGCGGAGACAGCTTTTAGTAGTCGGGCAATACTATCCAGGGCGCGATAGGTGTTAGCGGTGGAAAATGGGACTTGGTGTGCCCAATCGTTGCGGACTTGGATAAGTTCAGTTACCAGGCCGTTTCCTGTAGAATTTAGCTTTTCGTTGAAAACTTTATCCCACTGCTTTGACATGACTAACAGCAGCATCGCAACATCTTCACTCAGAATACTGTCTGCTGATTTTTGTTTCAATGGTTTATGCTTAGGTAAGCAGGACTTAGCCTCTTGTTCCCAACTATTGCTGTAAACTCCCTGCATTTCCTGTTTAAGATAAGGATACAATGCCTGACATAAGAGGTTTAAAGCTCTGTCAACTCGTTCGCGATTGCTAATAGCCATATGTTGTTTTTACTTTCCTTTCTTTTTTGTTGCTACATTCAGAGTTGTGAGTTTTTCGTAAAAGCTGATTTTTTCAATAAACCGGCTTATATTTAAGATACCTCCACAAAACAAATGATCCAATAGCTATGTGGGTTTAGCGAAAATTTCCACAAACCATTTTTGAAGATTGGGGAGGCGATTAATCTGGGT
>JARCMA010000535.1 GCA_030248405.1 Microcoleus sp. MP8IB2.171 | reverse complement strand
GTTGTTGGTTAACTTTCACTTTCAGATTGTTATGACTCTTGCAACAAAACCTTTATCTAACTATATCGCCGTCGTGTTTGACTTCGACGATACCCTTGTCCCGGATACCGTCGATAGTCTGTTAGAAAGCCTCAATATTGAGGCGCTTAAGTTTCGTAGCCAGCGAATTCAACCTTTAGTCGATCGCGGTTGGGACAAAATTCTAGCCAGATTTTACGCAATTATCGAGGAATCTAAGCGTCAAGGGAACAAAATCACCCAGGAATATCTAGCAAATTTTGGAAAAAAATTAGCGCCCTTCGATGGCGTTCCGGAAATGTTCGATCGCCTGCGTCAAAGCGCTTATGCAATCAACCCCAAAGTGGAAGTTGAATTTTATCTAATTAGCTGCGGTATGGTGGAAATTGCCCGTAATAACTGCATCGCTCCTAATTTTAAAGCAATGTGGGGTTGCGAGTTTTCTTATGGTAAAGATGGCGGGATTGAGTTTCTCAAAAAAATTGTAACTCACACGGAAAAAACTCGCTATTTGTTCCAACTTGCTAAAGGCATTGACAACGCTCCCAAAAATAATGATGATGATGAGGGAAAGAATTTTGTTTATCGGGATGCTTCGGCGAAAAAATTGCACGTCCCGCTAACGCAAGTCATTTATGTGGGTGATGGTTCATCAGATATTCCTTGCTTTTCGCTTTTGAATGAACAACAGGGAATAGCGATTGGGGTTTATAAAGATAGTACCCCACAAGATTGGAGTCAGGAAGTAGAAATTAGCCAAAGTCAGCGGGTGATAAATTTGGCTTCCGCAGAATACAGTGAGGATTCGGAATTGATGCGATCGCTCACTCTCGCTGTAGAAAGTTTAGCCAAAAAAATCTCCCTGCTCCAGTTAAGTGTTGATGAATAGAGAGGCTTTTGTTGTGGGTTTAGGAAAGTGGATCGGTTTTTTTGCTTTGGTAGCCTCGCTCTATATTTTGTGGAAAATTAGAACGATTGTTTTACTGTTTTTTACCGCCGTAATTTTAGCGATCGCTCTCAACCGTTTAGTGCGAAGATTGCAGCAGTCGGGTGCTAAGCGGGGAGTGGCGATCACCTTAGCAGTTGCGATTCTACTAACAGCGAGCGCTGTCTTGCTAACTCTCATCGTAACGCGCCTGAGCGATCAATTTCAAGAGTTGTTCCAACTCGTCCCGCTAGGAATAGAACAACTGCGAGTTGGGATCAATTGGTTGCAAGCAAGATTACCCGGACAAATTTTTGATAACCTTCCCAGTATTGACGATTTAACCCAAGAAATTAAAACGGTTTTTCGGTGGACAAGTTCGCATATTTATCTGTTGTTTTCCAACTATCTAAGCTTGATTATCAATACCTTATTAATTACCGTTTTGACAATCATGCTTCTGGTAAATCCGATGCCATACCGCCACGCAATTATCAGCCTTTTTCCGGCTTTTTACCGTCAGCGAGCCGATGAAATTCTGTCAAAATGCGAAGAGGGTTTAATGGGTTGGTTGGCAGGCGTTGCATTAAGCATGAGTTTTATTGGTATTACGAGCATTATTGGTTTGTTTGTTTTGCAAGTTCCACTGCCTTTTGTGAACGGGCTTGTGGCATTCATATTAGCCTTAATTCCCTATATGGGCGCAATTTTAAGCGTAATTCCACCGCTGCTGCTGGCTTTATTAGATTCGCCTTCAAAAGCAGGCGCGGTGTTGTTGCTTTATTTCCTAATTCAACAAATTGAAGGCAACTTGGTTACACCTATCATTATGGAAAAGCAGGTATCTCTGCTTCCCGCTTACACCTTAGCTCTCTTGACAGCATTCGGATTTTTCTTTGGTTTTTTGGGATTATTTTTAGCGCTACCAATTCTAATTGTTATTCAAATTTGGGTTAAAGAAGTTTTAATCAAAGATATACTAGACCGCTGGGAGACTGCTCCATCAGGGAAGCCAGGGGATAACCCATAAGGCTATATTTGTCAAGCCCAATTAATGTGAAGTTTATCAATTAATTAACCGCTGACACTCCCGCTCAAGACAGATGAAAAAAATCTCTAAACAAGCTAATAATTAAATTAATAGATAATAACATAAATAATTTATTTGTTTAATAAATTATTTAAGTGGTGAAAAAGAAGGCACCATAAGCCTCTGCCAGCAGTCGTTAACAACTAAAGTATAAAAACTATGAAACGGGACAACTCACCCACCGACAGCATTAAAGACTCAATTGGACAGGCAGCTTCTCATCCCTGGTTTGAGCGACTCGCAAGATTGGGATATGCTTCCAAAGGCTTAGTTTACTTTATTGTCGGTTTTCTAGCAGCACAAGCAGCCTTTAGTACGGGCGGCAGGACAACCGATACTAGCGGTGCGTTATCAGAAATTGTTAACCAACCGTTCGGTAAATTTATGCTATTTCTTGTAACGATTGGCATTATTGGTTATGCCCTGTGGCGTATCGTTCAGACAATTCTCGACCCAGAACACCAAGGACAGAAAATGGATGCCAAGCGAATTGCCCAACGCATTGGCTACGCCTTAAGTGCTTTAGGTTACGCAGGTTTGGCTTTAACGGCTGTAAAACTGATAATGGGTTCGGGCGGTGGTAATAGCGATACAACCGAAGATTTGACAGCCCAAATTTTAGCGCAACCGTTTGGACAATGGCTGGTAGGATTGGCAGGCTCAATTGTTATTGGTGTAGGATTTTCTTATTTTTACGAAGCATATAAAGCCAAATTTCGCCGCCATTTCAAGTTAGATGAAATGAGCCCAACCGAGCAAACTTGGGCGACACGGTTGGGTCGATTTGGAATTGCTGCCCGTGGAATTGTTTTCGTTATAATCGGTTTTTTCTTAATTCAAGCAGCAAGGCTATCGGATGCTAGTCAAACGAAGGGATTGGGCGAGGTGTTGGCAATTCTGGCACAACAGCCTTTTAGTCCAGTGATTTTGGCTCTAGTACCTTTGGGTTTAATTGCCTATGGCATCTACTCGGTAATTCAAGCTCGCTATCGGCGAATTTTCCGCTCATAAGCTTGCCCGTTATACAGAGAGTTATGAGTTTTGAGTACAACATTTTTTTTGAATTAAAAACTTATCTAGCTCAAAGCTCCAAACTTTTACAAAGCTTCCTGATTAAATCACCTGTTTTTAATTCTGGATATTTTAACTCAACACTCAAAACTTCCAACTCAAAACTTCCAACTCAAAACTCCTAAAAACTTATGGCAAAAATTGGTTATCACGCTTCCCATGAACAGTTTAAGCCCAGCGAACTGCTGAAATATGTCCAAATGGCAGAACAAGCTGGCTTTACCCATGCCCTTTCTTCCGATCACTTTCATCCTTGGAGTGAAGCGCAAGGACAAAGTGGTTTTGCTTGGTCTTGGTTGGGTGCAGCAATGCAAGCAACGCCGACGCTTTCCTATCGGGTTGTTTGCGCTCCCGGACAGCGGTATCATCCGGCTATTATTGCCCAAGCTGCGGCAACGTTGGCAGAAATGTTTCCAAATCGTTTTTGGCTCACAGTTGGCAGCGGTCAAGCGTTGAACGAACATATTACTGGGGATAAGTGGCCTACTAAGAGCGATCGCAACACGCGCCTCAAAGAATGTGTCGATATTATCCGCGCCCTTTGGGCAGGAGAAACCGTCACCCATCGCGGTTTAGTGTGCGTAGAAGATGCAAAACTCTATACCCGCCCGGAAATTCTCCCATTAATTATCGGCGCGGCAGTTACGCCAGAAACCGCAGAATGGTTGGGCAGTTGGGCTGATGGATTAATTACTACTTCTCGCCCACCTGAAAAGTTAAAAAAAGTCGTCGATGCGTTTCGTCGCGGTGGCGGAGAAGGGAAACCAATGATTTTGAAAGTGCAGCTTTCTTATGACAGTAATGCAGAGAAAACACTACAAGGCGCTCATGATCAATGGCGTAGTAACATCTTCAAAAGCAAAATGTTGACAGAACTGATAACACCCGATCAATTTGATGCCGCCGGGGAGTTTGTGCAACCAGAGGAGTTATATCAACACGTCCGCATCTCGGCAGACCAAGAGCAGCATATTGAGTGGTTGCAAAAAGATATTGAATTGGGGTTTGATGAACTAATTTTGCACAATGTTAACCGAGAACAAGAGCAGTTTATTGAGGTATTTGGCGAAAACGTAGTGCCAGCTCTGACAAAAAATTGATGGGAGAAAATCAGTATGTAGAAGCGATCGCTTTTCTGATGGATACTGGTTCAAAAATCAATTATGCTTTTTAGCAGCACTAGCAGGAAGTTATTTTGTAGCTTCCTCATTGTTAGACAGTGGTTCTATCTGACCTTGATCAACCAAAGCTTGATTAATTAGCGCCGTAGCACTCCCCCGCCTGAGCAACTCGGTTGCATTAAGAACTTTGGTATCTGGATAGTTTACCGGGATATTTGCTTTTGTCGCTACTGCCACTTCATCAACCACATTTTTAGGAATTTTATCGGCATCTTTATAGTAGGATATGACAACTTCTGATGCGGAACTCCGAGAAGGTGCAGTTGCCGTTGTTACTGTTGTTGGCGGAGCACTTTTAGCAGGCGTAGACTGTGGCTGCCGCGATTATACGGGTAATAACGGCTGCATAAAATAGTTACGGCCCCATGCCATTACAGTACATTGCTTAAGCAAATTTGTTTGGCATCCTCGGAATCTCCAGGCTCACTATAGGTTTCGACACACTGGCGATTGCATTGCTTAAATCGATCGCACTGTTTTCCGTCTTGATGTCCATTTTTAAGTACATCTTTACCCTGGCATTTGGGGCATTGCATTTTTGAGCTTTGAACAACTTTGCCTTTATTAGGTCACTCCCTATGTTTAAATATCATTATAAATATATGATGCAAAGCCGCCTATTCAGCACGCAATTTCCAATGACGAATGACGAATGACCAATGACTAATAAACATAAATTCCCCGGCATAACCAGGGAAGGAAAAATATTAAAAAAAGTAATGTTGTTTTAATAAATTGAATTTGCCAAAAAGCGGCGATAAATTAGTAGCAGCCCTGGTTGATTTGAGAGCGGACGCCGGGGCGGGCATTCCTGTGCAGGTGCCGCACCCGATCGCATTTTCCAGTCTCAAGAAAACAGTTGCATTCATATTTGAGCACCAATTAAGCTTGGCTGCTGTTGCGAGTCTGGCTAGCCAGCTCCAACAGTTGCGCCCAGCGTTTTTGGACTTGTTTGGCAGTGCATTTGAGCGCGGTGGCGATCGCCTTGTCGCTTTCTTGATTCCGCTTCATTTCTAACAGTTGCTGCATTTCCGGCGACAGTTGAGCGCGAAATGCTTCCCATTTGTCTGAAGTCATCCCCAGCTTTTGATCAACATCAGCACCCAGCCATTCGTGGACGAGTTTCCAATTTTGAGTGCGGGCAAATTTTTCGACGTGGTACTTGAAACGTTGTTGCAAGTAGTCGCGCTGGCGGGAAGACAAACCGAGCGCGCGGTCAATTTCCGAAGCCGAAAGGTCTTGCAATTTTAAAGTTAAGTAATTCACGCATTCTGGCTGATTTTGAGCTTCCAGATAGGTGATCAATTCCGAGACTACTCGATCGCGCAGCACAGCATCAGCCGGATCGACAGTTTCCGAAACCATTTGTTCGCGGACTTGTTGCAGCGCCGGAGAGCGGCTGTAAATTTCCGCATCTTCTCCCTTGCCCGACTCTACAGCCATTTCAATGTCGATCGCAGTTTCCGGAGGTTGGCCCTTGGCAAATCCTTGAGCGCGCAACACGATCAGGCGTTGGCGGTTGCGGCCGGGCAAACCGATTTGGCGCTTGGCGTAGTGTTCGGTGAAAGCCATGTACTCAGCCAATTCTAGCTGCGTGCGGGGCTGGTAGGTGAGATCGAGTTGGTGTTCGCGGCGGAAAGCTCGCAGAGATTCGATGTAAAAGCCTTGCAAAAAGTCTTCAATCATGTTGTAGCGAGCTTGGAAGTTCAAGTTCGATCGGAAAGAAGCAACATGGCGGTAAATCATAGCCGCGAGGTGGGAGTGCAGTTCGACGCGGCCTTGTTTGGAACCGAGGCGGTAGTATTGCAGGGTTTTTTGCAACCGGTGCTCGGCCAAGGTGATTTGCCAAGCTTCAACTTCGCCGGAAATTTGGATGCGATCGCTTTTTTGGCAAATCCGTTCGACTTCCTTAGCAATCCGCATCGCCACTGCTTGAGCGCTGCGGCTGGCAGTTTTCATTTCCGCTTGCAATTCTTTGAGGGCGAAGTCAGCCAAAGCGAGGATATCGATGCTGGGAACAGTATTGATTTCGGCGTTTGGTTCGCTGGAGGTAGCCGGAATGCAGTTGAAGCCAGAAGCGGTGTTGCAGTTGACGGTGTTGGTGGCAGCTTTGACAGTCATGGCGTTTATCGGGTGGTAGGGCACAGCGGGTGTGCGAGGACATTTCTCAGAGAGTGAGGTGGCAGTTGCTGGCGGTTTCGCTTGCTGTGCTGATTCAACTCTCTATACATTGAATATAGGGAAGTAGAGATAATCGCAGTGATGCCACTGTTCCACTCTCTCATGCAACAGTTTTTGGCTGCTGAATCTGATTCTAAGCGCTGGCTGTGGAAGATTGATTTTATTGTGCTTAAAGCCTGACTGTACAAGCATTCTGAGCTGTTAGTCGCGTGGGGCGATCGCGAGGAAAATTGAGGGTGCTGCAGGCCGCTGAGTGGACAATCTAATAACTGGCTATTTGAGGCGGTTTTGGGCGTTAGAGATTGTGGAATCGATACTCGGCAGAGTGTAGCTATCTGCAATGTCTTCTCAAGCTACGGCACAGTAATTCGGAAACCCGGTTAATCTGAAAATTTGATCTTATTCAAGAAGGAAGAAGGAATAAGAAAGAAGCACAGAGAGCTTTGTTTGCAAACAATTCACCCTGATTCTTTCTCTAATACCAAAGTCACCGGCCCGTCATTCTCGATCGAGACTTGCATCATCGCTCCAAACAAGCCTGTTTCAACTTTTAAGCCGCTCTGGCGCAACTTTTCGACAAATTTATCATAAAAAATTTCAGCTCGTTTAGGAGCCGCGGCTCGGTCAAATGAAGGCCGGCGACCTTTGCGGCAGTCCCCATAGAGCGTAAACTGACTCACAACCAGCAACTCGCCGCCGATGTCTTGTACGGACTTGTCCCAGCGCCCGGTATCCGTGGCCGAGTCGGGAAACAAACGCAATTCCAGGCATTTGCGAGCCATCCAATCGAGTTCTGCTTCGGTGTCGGTGTCCGCAATACCTACAAGCAAGTTAAGTCCGCAGCCAATTTTGCCGACAATTTCACCGTTAATTTCGACTTGAGATGATTTTACTCGTTGGATGATTACTCGCATTGACCTGCTTTTTGGTAGCGTCCTAGGATTATTGGAACAGCAGCGCCATCGCCGTGTCGCCATGAAAATGAAATTGTCAGCCACCCACCACTAAATCTTAAATTAAGCGTGGGGGCTTCAAGGGCAAGTTTATAGTTGACCCGCCTGAGTCTTAAATGACACGGCAGGCTCACGCTCGATAACTGGTTCAGGATACTGAGATTGGAGGGTTATGCGCGCACGGCTAATGTGTATTTCAACTAGACAGAAATGACCCAGCATTAAAATCCAACCCAAAAACAAGGCAGCGTAACTAATCAATTTGAGAATGGCTAATCAACAATTAGCAAAATAAAGAAAATTGTCATCTTGAATTCTTACCCAAAAATACCAAAAATTCCTTTGAACTGGTGATAAAAAGAGCGAAATATAAGCATTGGTAACAAGTTAAGCTAAGAAAGCATTTGTCAATCAGCAATTATGCTCAACATTTACTCGGATTGTGGGCAGAAAACTGACATTTGGGCGATCGAGGAATCATGCCTCCCATGATAATTATACCTACTCTCTCTAAAATCGTGAATTTTCCACTCCTAAAAAAGCAGTTTTTTTGAGTAATATTACTGATTGACATACTTGTAAATATTTCCCCCGACTTACTTAATCACTAATCACTAATCACCAATCACCAAGGACTCCCAATCATCACAAAAGCCGACCAATAATAAGGATGCGACAACTTTAAATCCGCAAAACCTTGCAGCGAAGCCGGCAACTCCACACCCTCACCCCGACTCAAACCCCGCAATCGGCCACCCTCCAAACGCACATCTCCCCGCAACATCGCAATTTGCGCTTGTCGCAGCGCCGCTCCCTTAATTCGCGCCGTCTTCAACTGCTGGTAAAACTCACTCATCAATCCCAAAGTACCTTCATCACTCACATACCACAAACTTCCCAAAGCCGTTTGCACCCCCGCTTGCAGCGCCAAACCCCCGAAACCCAACTCCGCCTGTGGATCTCCCACCGCAGTCCGACAAGCACTTAAAACTAACATATTCACCTGCGGATCATTCAATCTCAAATCTCGCAATTGATCCAGTCGCAGCCGACTATTCCACAACTGGATAAAAGAATTATTTGGTGCTCCAGGTCGAAATTCACCGTGAGTAGCTAAGTGAATAACCCCAAAAGGCCGGCTTTGATGCTGTCGCTTCAAATTCTCCAAAGTGAAATCCTCATTCAGAAAACTAACTCCCGGCCACTCTCGGGAAATAGCCGCTATTTCAGCAGGAACTGCAGGCAAAGGATTCAAATCGGAAAATTCCGAGGCACCCATTGCTAAAACTTGAGAATTTCTGAGATCGACGTAGCGAGTATCTGTTAAATTAATGCTGGGCATCAGGCTGAGATTGTACTTTTCCACCAAAAATTGCTGTCCGTCGTGCAAAGCAGCAAAGGGCATACCTCTCAAACCTCGATCGACAACAAAGGAAATAGTATCGGTTTCGCAGTTTTTCAAACTGTCCTCTAAAGGCGCAATCATCCACTTATAAAGCTGTTGGGAAGATGGTAGATAACTCGTAGTAGCCCGCACCCCCGGTTTGGTAATCTCATCCCTGAACTGAGTGACAACTTTCAGCAGTTCTGCCCGGTTCGCAGCCGGCACACTTTTGTGAACCACTTCACCGCAAGAATTTATTAGCATTAAATTTAATTCTTCGGGCTGCGAGAACAGATAAATTAAGCTGGGTTTTGTGCCGGTTTGTGCGCCCACGGATGCTAATTTTTTTTGAATTTCCTCTGGGGATACCAACTCGTCGCTGATGTTGATGCCTAAATATTCCGCGAATTCTTGGCTGAAAGATTTGTCCAGCAGAGACAAAGCTGCTGATATTTGGCCTGCCTCCAAATTCCTGCCGATGCCGCCGCGAAATGCTGACTGAATAACTGAATCTCTGATATTTGAATTGATAAAATTTCTCAGTCCTCTCGGAGATTGTATTCTTTCGGGGGGCATCCTTTCTCCAGGTTTTCCTATATCTCGCGATATTCTGTTTTGGTTCTGCCGCTGTTCGCGACTAAAGGGTTGGTTGCGATCGGGAAAAACCCGGTTACTATCTAATGGAAATCTACCGCTGGGCGATGGTGGCGGAGGATTTGTACCGGGTGGATTTGTACCGGGAGGATTTGTACCGGGAGGAGTTGTTCCGGGAGGAGTTGTTCCGGGTGGAGTTGTTCCGGGTGGAGTTGTTCCGGGTGGAGTTATTCCGGGTTGATTGGTAGTGACGATCGCACTATTGCCTTGAGTGTAAGAATTTATGAAAGATTGCCGCTGAGTAATCGTACCCAAAGCATTGCTGGCGATCGCCCCAGCAGTACCGTTAGTCGTCGCATCTCCCACCACAAAAGGCGTTGGCGGATTGACATCGCCGCCCCCGTGGGCGATCGTAACTGTACCGGGTTGAGCGCCGCCAACAGTCGAGATGCTAACAGGAGTGCCGTTTTGGCCAAAAGTACCCGTCACTCGAACTAAACCGGGAGTTCCTATATTAACGTTACCGCCCGGAGCATTGATGGAGGCAACACTGATATCATTTTGAGCGTTAAGAGTGACTCTCGGAACTTGATCGGCCCTAACAACAGGATTAACATTTATTTGTCCAACTCTGATTTCGTTTCCCGCTAAAATTTCCACAATTTCGGCAGCATTGATATTACCAGTGCTGACTGTTCCGCTGCTGCTAGTGACATCAACTGCAACTCCGCGCAAATCCCCTGAATTCACATCGAGCGGCGCTGTTAAATTGACATTTCCTGTTGTGGCGTCAGTATTGCCAGTATTAATACTTCCCGAATTGCTGGTTACATTAACTCCAACTCCCCGCAAATTTCCTGAATTTACATTGCCAGAAGTCGTCAAATTTGCATTTCCTGTTGTGGCGTCAGTATTGCCAATATTAATCCTTCCCGAATTGGTAGTTACATTAACTCCAACACCTCGCAAATCCCCTGAATTTACATCGAGCGGCGCTGTTAAATTGACAGTATTTTCGGTTGCTGTAGCGCTTCCAGTATCAATACTTCCAGAAGTGCTATTTACATTAACTCTTGTTCCCAGCAAATCCCCGGAATTTACATTTTCCGAAGCTATTATGTTCAGATTCCCTAGAGATGTAGTATTGCCGATCTCAATATTTCCGCGATCGCTATTGACATCCACTGCTCCCCCCAGCAAACTCCCTGCATTTAAGCTGTTGGTTGCTCTCAAAGCAATGGTAGCGGCCGGAGCATTGATGGAAGTAACGCTAATAATATTTTGGGCGTCCAGATTGACTGTGGGAATCAAGGGATTAAGGGGATTTGTGGAGGCAGGATTAACAATTATTGCCCCTGAGTTGATTTCCTGTCCCGCTACAATTCTGACATCTCCAGAAGTAGCGATCGTTCCCGTATTAACACTCCCATTGCTGCTGCTAGCACTGACAGTCGCAGCGTTGAGATTGTCTACCGTTAAATCCCTAGAAGCTGTCAACCTGATATTTTCACTTGCTGTAATATTGACTGGTGCAGTATTGAAGACTATAATATTCTGATCGCTCAAAACTCCCAGTTCCCCGGATCTACTGACAATATCAACATTAGATCCCTGCAAAATCCCAAAATTCACATTGCCGGCTGCTGTAAGTTCGATCGCCCCGGAAGTCCCAGTATCGATCGCACCCGTTACTATATTACCCCCAGTCGTATTCAGAGTAATATTGCCATTGATATCAGCAGGCAAGATGTCACTTGTCAAGATAATATTGTTAACAGCTTGAATATTAATTGTCGAACTAGACGTTAATTTGCCCCCGACTATCACAGCCCCTTCCCTGCTTTCGAGATTAATTCTACCGCCATTAATATCTCTAGTTGCCACATCTCCCGCTGCAGACAAAATCACCGGCCCGCCCGCAGAAATATTTTCAACAGAAATCAAATTTCTGGGAAAAACCGATACCGAACTAAAAGCTGCATCGTCAGCTAAACTATTAGGAGAAATATTAAGCGGATTTGCCAGATCGAGCAGTCCAGCCCGCAGAATCAAGGCCGGACTGCTGGTTAAAATAGCAATATCAGGATCGTCGGGATTCACATTTTCCCCACCCAATGCAACATCTGGCCCGGTAATTGTAATATCCTCGGCAACAATGCTCCCCTTCGCCTCGACTTTCAGCGAAACACCGGTATAATCTCCCAAGAAAACATCTCCTTCCGCACTGATAATCGGGTCAAATAAACTGATAAAGTTTCCCGGCATTCCCGACAAATTGCGAATCGAAAAATTGCCACCAGAAGCAAAGTGGGAATCCCCCGAAATAACGCCGTTGCTAACCAAACTCAAATTGCCGCCGCTTTGGAATTGTGCGGGAAGAGATAAGCCGCCGATCGCATTTTGAGTGAGAATATCAATAGTGCGATCGGCCCGAATGTATAAATTCCCCCCAGCCTGCGCCAAAAAAGGATTCCGGGCGCTGTCCCTGACCCGCACCGCATCCCCACCCAGCAAACTCAAATCCCCCGTAGTTTGGAGCCTAGCGCCCGCTAACGTGAGATTTTCCGCAGCCCATAAATTCGCACTTCCCGCATTCAACTGTGGCAGCCCAGACACATTAGCAGCAATCGCCACATCCCCAGAATTCACCTGCAAACCCGAACCCACAAGCCGCACAGAACCGTCAGCAGCAACCGCAACACCGGCCGCCTGATTTTGTCCAGTACCTGTCAGCAACTGCGGCAAAGAAACAGGATTCAAAGTCTGTTGAGAATTACCAAAATTTCCGCCCGTTGCTATTTCCAAACTCAACAAATGCCCCGGTTGACTAATGCGGAGAATCCGATCGCCCTCAACAGCAGCAACAGTAATTTGTCCGCCCGCAGCCGACAACTGCCCGGTACTAACAACCGTACCGCCAAGCAAAGCCAAATTTTGCCCCGGAGTCACCGCTAAATTGCCAGCATTAACAATACTTCCCGGTACAGCCGCACCAAAATAAAAAGCATTGGGCGTACCCACCAAGGCGCTAAAATTATTTGTACCCGCAGCATTAAACCAATTTGAACCAAAACCGACACCAGTAGCAGTAGTTGCAGTAAAAGCCGCCGGCACATTCAAACTCGCGTTGGGGCCAAACACAATCCCCGCAGGATTAATTAGAAAAAGATTAGAATTGCCGCCCGTGACAGTAATTAAACCGTTAATTAGCGAAGCGTCCCCGCCAGCAATTCGAGCTAATATATTCTGAATAGCCGAATTTGTCAGAAAATTAGCTATTTGACCTTCATTCAAGCCGAACTGCCCAAAACTGTGAAAAAGATTCGCCCCGTCTCCCGACAAACTGCCGCCGTTGATATCGTAGCGGTTGCCGCTGGGGGTGACAACAGTACCCGTACCGTCAGCAGCAGGCACTATGGGCTGTGCTTGCGCGAAAGTATTAAAAATTAACAAAGAAAAAGGACAAATAAATAGCGCGACCTTTTTAATCTTTAAGTTGGCATTTTTCATAGCAGCAAGTAAAACTATCGCAATTCTCCTCAATTATGGCATCAGCCAACAACTTACCTCTAAATAACAAATTAATTCGCTCATGACAATTCCCCAAATCAAAAGCTTGTACACAGACGGCGCTTGTTCCGGCAACCCAGGCCCAGGTGGCTGGGGTGCAGTAGTTTGCTTCGCCGACGGCAAGTGTCACGAACTTGGAGGTGCAGACCCCCAAACTACCAATAACCGCATGGAAATGCAGGCTGCCGTCGCTGCGCTGGAATTTTTTGCCAATTCCGGTCAAACCGAACCAGTCACCGTTTACACCGACAGCGAATACGTTAAAAACGGCATCACTAAATGGATTCAAGGCTGGAAAAATAAAGGCTGGAAAACCTCAACCGGCAAAGATGTTGTCAACCAAGACCTCTGGCACCTCCTAGACAAGCTGAATTCCCGGCAAATCAAGTGGGAACACGTCCGCGGCCACTCCGGCGACTTCTACAACGACAGATGCGATGAAATCGCCCGCAGCTTCTCGCACAATCTCACTCCCGAACTGCAACAGCAGAAACCAACTGTAGGCGAGACTCAGGCGAGCTCTTTTGTCAGCGCGGCCACACCGCCTCTAGGTTCGGAAAACACAATTGTTTCGGAAGAAACGGACGCAACTGGTAACAAAACGATAGAATCCTATGTCATAACTTCTGACCTTCCGATCTCCAACTCTACCATGATGGATTCAACTGCCGATACCCTGGAGAACTTGCCCCGCGAGGTGAGGGTTCAGGACCTCCGCAATCTGATCGAAACCTTGCACATAGCCGACGAGGTTGCGACGAAAGGCTACTTGATTACCAGTTCTGAACTGGCTGATTTGATGGATGTAAATGCCAGCGCTGTCACCAGTCGTGGAGACAACTGGGTTTGGCGAAATTGGGTAGTTTCGCGGGTGCGGCGCGAAGGCAACCAAATTCTCTGGCAATTAGAGAGAATCGACCACGTTAGTACAACTGATTAGTGGTTAGTCATGAGTTATTAGTTGATTAATAACTGATGACTAATGACTGTCTCAAAGCAAGATTTGGCAAAATTCCGTAGGGACACAACTAATGTTGTGTCCTTTTGGTCATCAGTTGAGTAAACAGACTACTTAACATCAGTCCCAGTTAAAAGAAAAAATCCAACTGTAAACTCGTGCTCAAAACCCTCATAAAATGGCGTTGCACAATTTGAGGATGATTCTTGTGGGGTACGCGTCCCGCCTGCTTTGAAAATAAAGCGGATGGGCGTCCCGCCCGTCCCACAAAACAATCAAAATCATCCCGCAATTATGCAACGCCCATAAAATCAGTGATTTCCCATCGAAAATCTCAAATCTCAAATCTCAAATCTCAAATCTCAAATCTCAAATAGCATGAGTATCAGCTTACGAACAGTCACTGCTACCAGATATGTCACTCCCTTGCGCGAGGGCGGGTCGCTACCGGCGATCGTCGAAGCAGATGATGATGGTATGTACGTGCTCAAATTTCGCGGTGCGGGCCAGGGAGCAAAATCTTTAATCGCGGAGTTAGTAGCCGGGGAAATTGCGCGCGCCTCCGGGCTACCAATCCCCGAACTCGTGTTTGTGGAACTCGATCCCGAACTCGCCCGCACTGAACCAGACCCGGAAATTCAAGATTTAATTCGCGCCAGTGCAGGCCTCAACCTCGCCCTAGACTATCTCCCGGGCTCCATCACTTTTGACCCGGTAGCGGGCAAATCCGATGCGGATCTCGCCTCGGAAATCGTTTGGTTTGATGCTTTTGTCACCAACATCGATCGCACGCCGCGCAATGCAAATATGCTGGTATGGCACCGCCGGCTTTGGCTGATAGATCACGGTGCAGCCCTCTACTTCCAACATACCTGGAAAGATTATCTCTCGCGCAGTCGCGATCGTTTTCCCCCAATTAAAGACCACGTTCTGCTGCGTTTTGCCAGTACGCTGGAAGCGGCAAATTCCAAGATGACTCAAAGGCTAACGCCGGAAATCATTCGCAACATCGTTAAACTAATTCCTGATGCTTGGCTGGTAACAGATTCCCCTTTCAGCGATAGCAACCAACATCGCGATGCTTATATTGAGTACCTGTTAAATCGGCTAGAATCACCACATATTTTTTTGGAGGAAGCGATTAGTGCCCGATCGATTTCTTTATGATTATGCTATTATCCGCGTCGTTCCCAAAGTCGATCGCGAGGAGTTTATCAACGTCGGGGCGATCGTTTCCTGCGGTACGAAAAAATTCCTCGAAGCCCGGATCGAAATTGATGAACAGCGCTTGATGGCGATCGACTCAACCTTGGATCTGGAAATGATTCGCAATCACCTAGCAGTCATTCCCATCATTTGTGCAGGCGGCAAGGAATCTGGCGCGATCGGTCAACTTCCCCACAGAGAGCGCTTTCACTGGCTCGTAGCACCCCGCAGTACGATCGTTCAGACATCGCGGGTACACACTGGTTTTTGCCAGAGTCTACCGGGTGCGATCGAACACTTGCTCGATACAATGGTGCGATCGTCAAGCCGAAAACCATCTGTAAACACTCGGTTGCTAGCGGTTGGAATTGACACTCAGGAGAGGCGATCGCACTCTAGTTAGCGTCAGCTTGTCGGTGAGATGCTGCTTTGAGCTTGGTGAGCGATCGGCTATCCATGTCGGAAAACAGTCAATCGATTTTAGATTTTAGATTTTAGATTTTAGAGGCGACCCCACGGATAAATGCGGGGGCTTGAGGATTTGAGATTTGAGATTTTGGATTGATTC
>JARCMA010000534.1 GCA_030248405.1 Microcoleus sp. MP8IB2.171 | reverse complement strand
GATCGAACCTAGGCGTTGCTGATTTACGGTATGAAAGGCTAAATATGCCAGTCATAGAAACCTGTATCGACAAAGCTTGGGGATTTTCAACTTCGTTTTTTCATACCCTGATTAAGCAACGCCAAGTGATTCTGACTATCTTTAAAACGTGCTGTTATCTCTGTTGCTAGTGGGAACCACGCTTTAATTTCTAATCCTGGCGTTGGTTGAACTATGCCGAGGAAAATAGTATCTGGAAAGCCCGGATCTTGCCTATGCCACTTTCCAAATTCAGCGAACTCATTTTGTTGATTCAAGAATTCAACGGTGTTAAATTCGATTAAATTTCCCACTAAGGGCGAAAGCTTTGAGATAACTTTAGACAGGTTCACCGCTGCATCTACGGTAACAGGTTTAGATACATCTAAAACGTCGAAAGTGTGACCCGATAAACGATCGAGATATTGGGATACGAGTCTGATGACATCTTGTGTATTCATATCTTACTGTCACAAGATGCTTCAGATATTTTTTGTGAAATTCCCCTAATAATGTCGCAAGGATCTACACCAATTGCATGGGCAACTAACAGAAACTCAATTACATCTAACCGTCGTTCACCGTTTTCATATTTGGCTACGAAAGACTGGGGCTTTTTAAGAGATTTAGCAACAGACTCCTGAGTTAGTTGCGCTTCTTTACGAGCCGCAATCATATAGCAACGGAAGGTTTCATATTCATCGCTAAAAGCAGATTTCATTATACTTTGGGTTTAGCACTGCATATTCCCTAGATATAATAAACCTATTTTCGGATAATCCCAAAATAGGATATTTAGCTATAAAAACTCTAGTAATGAGAATTGAACAGCATTAATAGCTATCCCGATACCGGCAGCCATCTCTACTTGCGGCCGTCGGTGCTACCATAATTTTTCTTGTCGTCTTTCGGCTTAGCCACACCATCAGGTTGTTTCTTGGGCTTTTTGACTTCTTTATTGCTTTTTCTTTCTTTTGACATAATGATTCCTCAATTTTTCCTCAGCATAACATAGATTGAAACATCTGCCTAGCCGCAATTATAGCGGGTTACGTCAAACGGATTTTAGAACGTATCCGGTCAATTACCCTGAATCAAATATGTTCGATCGTTCGGACTTCAGTCCGAACGATCGAACATATTTTACTACTCTGTTTTCAGCGGCGACGCTCTGACTCACTGTTGGTTTTTCATATAATCTTGGGTAGATCATCAACTAGGTTTTGAACACATAGCATCTACCGTTAGGTATATCTACAAATCCCTAATCGCTATATAGCGGTTCTCAAAAATATGAGGTATGCCAAATTCTGCGACGATCAGGTTTTCGCACGGAGGCCGTCTTTACCTCCAGAAACCTCAGAAAGCCTATAGGCACTTGCGATTCCCAATTCCCAATTCCCAATTACCCATTACCCATTACCCATTACCGGACATACCTCACCTTTACGAGAAAGGCTATAATGTCGGAATAATGTCGCAAATTACTTTTAACCGGACACTTTTGATGTGGCAGTCTGAAACCATTGATTTACCGGAAAGCCTATCGTGTGCCTCGCCCCGCGTTGCCTTCGTACCCCCCCTGAGCCCCTGATTCTATGGTTGACCATCAAAAATAGTCCGAAGTGTTGCAAAAAGAACCAAGTATATTGAAAAATATAAAGCAATACGGTTCACTTAACATTATTTATGCCCCGGAGATCCCCCTAAATCCCCCTTAAGAAGGGGGACTTTGAGAGCATTCTTGTCCCCCCCTTGTTAAGGGGGGTTAGGGGGGATCTCTCTTAAGTGAACCGTATTGAAATATAAAGTTAATTTTAAGCTTTCTTGAAAGTGCGATCGCGTGCGATCCATTCGATATAAACTATTTATCAAGAGTTCGTATTTCTAGATAAATTTTCGCTATTAGGAATCAGACCCCTATGGAAGTAACCGAGCTGCTCAAAGACTACGAAAATGGCAACAGAGACTTTGCTGGCGCCGACCTCAGCGGAGCAAACCTCAGTGGAGCTATGTTGGTTGGCGTAAACCTTTCGAGAGCAAACCTGTCGGGAGCTAATCTGAGTCGGGCGCATCTGACCAAAGCAGAACTCAACGACGCAAACCTTTACAGGGCAAATCTGAGTTTTGCCAAAATGGGCCAAGCCAGACTAGCGGACGCAGAGCTTACCAAAGCCAATCTCAGCGGAGCTTTCCTCGTCAAAGCAAAACTCCCCAGGGCAAAGTTGAGTGGCGCCCAACTCATCGGTAGCAACCTGCGGAGCGCCATCCTCTGGAACGCCAATTTGTGTACAGCCGACCTGCAATTCATCAACCTGCGGGGTGCCAACCTCACGGGAGCCAACCTCAACTGGACAAACTGCGGAGGGGCCAAACTCAGCGGTGCAAAGCTTTTTGGCGCTCAACTAACAGGCATCTATCTCAGGAAAGCTTACATCAATGGCATCGACTTGAGCAGGACGGATCTCAATGGCGTCAACCTGAGCGAAGCCAAACTCAACGGGGTCAACTTGGAAGGCGCGAACTTGTTAGCTGCCAATCTCAGCGGGGCTCAGTTGCGGGGCGTCAAGTTGATGGGAGCAGATTTAACCAGGGCAAATCTGGTGGGAGTTTCTTTGGTGCAGGCAAACCTCGATTGGGCTAGGCTGTGCTATGCAGACTTGAGCGAAGCCGACTTGAGCGGGGCAACGTTCACGGGAACCAACTTTGAGGGTACTCAGTTAGCCGGATCAACAATGCCCCCATCTTTGAGCAATGATGTCTACTTAACTGCAGCACGTGGTGTAGCAGCTTAGGCAACGTCAAAAATAAATTTCGCATCCGAGTGGACGACTGTCGCATTGGTTTAACTTTTGATGCAGACATCATTACTTTTGTGAGAGTGTTGCACCGGCAAGAAATTTACTAATATTTGCGAGAGTTTGTAGCTTCACAATTGAACTCACCCGATTAATTTCGCGACTCGCAAAGCAGAGGTAATGGCTCCTTCGTGCAAACCATCCCCCAAATAAGCTCCCGCATGATAAGTGTTGTTCTCGCCATTAGTCTCGATAACTTCATCTCGATATCGAAAAGACTCGACAGTGTACAGCGGCGTGTGATGTTTCTGAATATGAATAATGTGCTTTTGGGCGATCGCCTCATCAAGTCGAAATGCTAAACTATACTCTGGCGGTGACGAAATGCCGCAAAGCTGATTCAAGCTCGCATTATAGCCCCATCCCTTCTCCGTCTCGAAAAAATCAAATTCTGACAATTTGCGGATACCATAGCGATCGTACATCGAAGTATCCGAATGCAGCACAGTCGTGGCATAATTAGCTTTCCACGCCGAAAACCGCTTCGTTTCCGCATCCGTCGGGTCAGCCAACAGCCTCATCACTTGGTCTGGCGGCATCGCAAAAACCACCTTATCAAACTCCCGAATCTCCCCATTAGAAAGCACAATTTTTACAGCATCAGCACTTCTAAAAATATTGGCAATCTCCACATTCAGCAGTATATCACCCTTAAACCGCTCCAGAATCTTTTCAATGTAAGAATACACACCACCTTTAATCCTCACCCAATTGACCAAGGCATAATCGCACAAAACAGGCATCGCCAACTCTGCCGGAAAATCGTCAAGCAATTCAAACGGTATCGAGTAGCTGTACATCGTCAGCAACTTCAGCCAATCGTTGCGGATGCACGAACTTTTCAAAATCTGAGAAAGCGCGATATCGTAGAAATCGTGCTGTTTGGCAAACCGCATTTTTAAAATAAATCCAGCCGAACGAGCGTAGAGACTATCGAGCCGCAAATACTCGATCAGGCGTTGGATTCCCGTGAAATTCTTTTTGATTGAAACCGCAGACAAAAAGTGACTGCCATCTTTAAGAAACAGCGCTGAACCAATCTGCACAGGTTCTAATTCAACGCCTAGCTCCTGCATCAAAGCAACGAAATTGTAAAACACAGTGGGAAATTCCAGCACCCCATTTTCTAATATTTCATTGCACTCAGATTGATTGGGCTCGACATTTTTGTTGAGCGTCCGAATGTGTCCGCCCAAAATCGGCTCCCTTTCCAAAACAGTGACGTGATGTCCCTGTTTATCCAGCCAGTAGGCTGTCGCCATACCGCTAGCTCCACCCCCAACAATTGCAATTCTCATAGTTTACTCCTAAATTGATAGAAGACTGGGCGGTTTCAACCGCGTCTATACAAACAAAACCCGCCTCCGCGGGTTGAAGAACTGTGCGGTTAAAATTACGTTATTTCTTCAGTCCGCGGAGGCGGACATCGTTTTTGTAGACGCGGTTTCAACCGCCGTCTTATCTCAGCCTAAAATCGCATCACCGGATAAACGTTGATAAAGCAGCGCCCCCGTCCAAAATGTCGGCGCAAAGCCTGGGTAGCCCGAGGAAGCGTTGCAGAAATAGAAATTGTTGAGGGATGTTTCGTGATTTAGCCGATCGACCCCCATGTTTTTCGGCGTTAGGATAGAACCGTAGGAATTGCCATTAGGACACCAACAGAAGCGCTCGTTAGTGGTAGGACTTCCGGTAATATGAAAAATCATGTGTTTGCGGAAATCGGGAACATAATGTTTTTCAACTACGTCTAAAATCGAGTCCAGAATCTCCTGTTTCTTCTGCCTGTAAGCTTTCCTATCGCTCTCCCAAAGTTGCTTAAAATAACCATAATTAGCAACAGTCAAAAATTCAACAATTTGACAATCTTCTGGACAATCCCGCCGCGCTTCTGTCAAAAAAGTTGGCGTTGTAATTGCAAAACTCGGATGAGAAAAATCATTTTTGTTATACATTTGAGCAAAAGCTTCATTCAGATCCAAGTGTTCGGAATGAAACGTATTCCACTTGCCAAATCCATAGTCTCGGAGGTCGATATCTTTGACAACACAGTACACCATGTAGTTAGATGCAGAATACTCATAGTTGAGTTTCCGCCGCACTGTTTTAGAGAACTGTTCCTCTCCAATCATCTTAGCCGCTCGTTTGGGGTCAAGGTTGCAAATCACCGTGTCGCCCGTGAATTCATGGGTTTGATGCGTAGTCAAATCCATCGCTTCAACTCCCGTGACAGTTCTATCTGTTACCCTAAAATTCGTAACTTCATGATTTAGTAGAACTTTCCCACCGTTAGATTCAATGACTTTAACTAAAGAATTGATGACATCTTCAAAATGCTGCGTCGGGTAAAATGCACCTTCTTGATAGCCTCGAAACAAGGCAATCCAAGCATAGAAAGAAAGCTGGTTAGGAGGGAGCAAAAAGTCGGGCCATTGCAGGGCTAATAGGGTTTGGGCGGCTTGCGGGAGTTGGAACTTGTCGAAAACGTCCTGAAGTGTACTATTGAGGTGTTGGATGGCGCAGAATACGTCACCGAAGTTTTTGAGCAATTCAATTGGTTTGACGGGAGGAGCGAGTTTTCTGAGTCCCGCGCCGGTTTGCTCGACTTCGTTGACGAATTTGCGAATTCTCTCGCTGGCTTCGGGAAACAGCGCCGACAATCTGCGGATTAGTTCCTCTGGTTCCGAGGGAATATCCAGTGCGTACCCAGGCATTCTCATGTGGTCGTAGCCATTCGGATCGTACCGCTCAAAGGTGACATCGCGATCGAGATTGAGTTTTTTGAGCACTCGATTGACTGTATGTCCTTCGCCACAGTCCCAAACGTAGTGAAATTGAGCATTAAACGTGTATTTTTTGGCCATTGTAAAGGTGTGGCCAAAGCCTCCGGGATGTTCGTGCGCTTCGAGGATGTGTACGGTTTTGCCGGAATTGGCCATCAAGGCTCCGAAAACCAGTGCTGATAAACCACTGCCGACGATGAGGTAATCTGTTTTCATGGGACATTTCCTCGATCGATTTAATCGGGCGATTCGGTGTCTATCTAAACTAACTCTAAATTCTGAGGAAAGTGTGAAGTCAAGCAACAGCATTGCTGGGCGCGCTGGCTCAAACATTGTATTAAAGCCGTTTTGCGGTTGCTATTAAGATTAATTAAGATCGGACGTAAGGTTGAAACCGCGTCTACAAAAACGATGTCCGCCTCCACGGACTGAAGAAAATAATGTAAAACGTAATTTTCACCGCCTGTTCTTCAACCCGCGGAGGCGGGTTTTGTTTGTATAGCCGCGGTTGAAACCGCTCGGTTTTTTTTCCAGTTCACCCCACAAGGAAAAAAACCGAGTTTATACCTTCGTATGTAAGCCTTAAGGTATAGAGTAATCTACCTAATTAGGATGATATTAATTAGATATCCTATCGCTTATTTGTGCGGCACAATAACATCAAAAAAAGCGTCATCTAAATCATAACCAAACATCTGCGACATCGCCATCAACTTCGATTTACTGGGAATTCCCTGCTGGTTCAACCAATCAGTCAACACAAAAATTTTGCTCATCAAAAACATTTCCAAAGCTTCAGGATTGTACTGAATACCTTGGGTGCGGTGGAACTGGTGCGGCACCAACATCGCTGCATAGCGGGCCAATTCTCCGGCTTTCCAATCCAGCAAAAATGGCAGCCAAGGATAACAAGCATCTAAGCGAATAAACCACAGCCGCACTTCGGGAATTTCCGAAATTTCTCGCGGATCTAATTCTTCGCGCGGATACTCAATTTCAAATTGTACCTGTTGTTCGTTTTGGGCGATCGCCCCTGCTTGCAGCCACTCTTCAATCACAGTCCGCACTGGGGATAAATCTAAGCTGTTTATGCGATCGGCATCTATCGCTATCATAATACTCATAAAAAGTCAACCTTATAGCATTAAGTTTTATCTATAATACCACCAATCACCAATTAGCAATTACCAATTATCCCAAATCCGACTGATTCATCTCAATCCCTTCAATCCCGTACATTGCCCGTTGCCCGTTGCCCTCTTCCTTCTTCCTTCTTCTCATCACCCATTTTTCCCAAACTTGCTATCTTGCAAAGAATTACCAATTCCCTGGATAATTCCCCGCCCGATCAAACCAATTCCCCGCCCTATAACCTGAGTCAAAACGTAAACAACAGCCGCACCCAACAGCGAAATAACCGCGCGAACTCTAGGTGCGATCGCATCCCTCGTTTCCAGCACCAAAGTCAAGGCTAACTGCCACCCAGAAAGCTGTGCTAACTCCAGATTTCTCGGAGCATAAATAGAAATTTTCTTAATTCCCGAATCGCCCAAAACAAACAGCCAAAACCTGCTTTCAAAAATAGCTTTCGGTTCCACCAAATATCTATCCCAGCTATATCTCCACGACAAATCATTCCGAAATCTCTCAATTTCTCGCGTCGAAATCAACTTACCATCGTAAAAAAATTGCTTGATTTCTTCAATATTTGCCAAATTATTTAGCAGAGGTTGTACCACTCCGCTAGCAACTTGAATTGCCAAATTTTCCAACAAAGCTTCAGCTCGCTGCATTGCTTCCGGGCTGCCAGCAACACAAGAAACATTGTCAACTGTTAGAGGAATTTCAAATAGCAAATGTGCAAAAAAATCAACTGTCATCGGTATTTTGTCAAGGATTTCTGCTGCAACTACATCAGCATCTGCCAGCAGCATCGGCACAACTTCTACGCCGCTGCCTGCCAAGAGATAAGCCGCGCTTCCCCCTTGACTTTCTTCCAGTTTTAAGCTTGCTTGACTGCCATCAAAAACCAGATTTTCTTTCGTTTGCAGTGTATAGTATCTGCCAAAAAAATCTATGATTGTCGCCTCCCACAAATTCCGTAAAATAGCAGGCATTTTTTGCGACAATTGAGTTTGCTGCACTTGCGAAAAGCGCAATTCTTCCAGCAAATCCTTTAACTTCCGCAGGATGGAACTCATCAATTCACGCTTTTTGGGCGATCGCAAAATATCGATTTCCAAAGGCACGCCAGTCAAATTCACCAAATCAAACTGCAATTTAGCTGCCGCCGAGTCAAACAAGCTACCTTGCCAATTAGTTGCAACCACCAAAGATTCAGCCGAAACTTGGGAATTCACTAATTGCGATTGAGAATTATTTAACAAATTCTCCCGTCTTCCTTCTGCCTCTGCCTTCTCCCCTCTTCCTTCTTCCTTCTTCCTTCTTCCTTCTTCCTTCTTCCTTCTCCCCTTTTCCTTCTCCCCTTTTCCTTCAAATAATAACTGACTGACAATCCAACGAGCTGCGAGCAATTCTCGGCGGCGCCCGCTGAGTACAACCCCATCTAAAATAGAGGGCAAATCTGTCGGAGCTGCGGCTCTGATATCTTGCAAATCAGCTTGGACAACCGCCAAAGTTGCATCTATTTCTCGTAGTCCAGACTGACAAAAATAAGCCAGCATTTTTTTGTGTACTGGCGTATCAATTGTCGAATTATCTGCATTTTTATCTGCAATTGCTGCGGAGTTTTCTACTGTTTGAACCACCGCTGCATTTAGTTCTATTTCCGAGTTAGCGGCCGCATCCGTCGCCCAATAAGTGAGATCAGATGCCACAGCGCGAATAGCTTCGATTGTCAGAGAAATATCTCTACCTTTAGGACAATAGCCATTCGCGCCCGTCGCCTGTAACTCCGCCAACAGCTCTGCTGTCAGCGGCCCGCCTAGCAGCAACAGGGGCAGGTTGGGGTACAAACTTTTGAGTTCGCGACAAAATGCCAGCGCCTCTGTTTGACCCGATCGCAAATTTAGGGTCTCAACAGCCAAAATTACCAAATCTGCGGGCTTCTTGGCTGCTCCAGAGTCGATCGAGCGAGCTTCTAGAACCCGCAAAGCCTCGGTTGCGGTTGAAATCTCTGCAACAACTTGCAAGTCTGGATACTGCTCGCAAGCAACTCGCAGCCCCAGCCGGAAAATGGGGTCGCCCTCGATCGTCAGCACTTGGAAATTACTCACTTGATTTTAGATTTTAGAT
>JARCMA010000533.1 GCA_030248405.1 Microcoleus sp. MP8IB2.171 | reverse complement strand
TGCAAAGAAGCGATCGAACTTTCGCGTTCACTCAACTGCTGTTGTAAACTTTCGTAACTTTCTTGCAACGGATTTGGCTTTACACTCACCGAGTCCGATAGAGTTTCTGGCGTTACAGCGTCATTAATTTCGCTTTCTTCGGCTGTTTCCCCTTGCAAGTCGGGGGCCTCTACCTGCGTTTCTTCACCTTTTTTCCAAGTGACAGTAACTTCCGTCTTGTCCTTAGAAATATCCAGAGCGCCTTGTGCCAAGCGTTCTAGGAGTTCCGACCTTGATATTCCGAGCTTTTGAGCGATCACGTTTAATCGATCGGCACTAGAAGAAGTCAGCGAAAGTCCGACTTTGACTTTACTTTCTGAATTGGAACTAACTACATTGCGATTTTTTTTGACCATTGGCATTTTCCTCATGCCAACCTACACTAATAAGTGTAGTGGCTGAAGCTTCTATTAAAATTAATTCTTGTTACTTACCAATTGTGCCAGCTTCCGTTCCCAATTGAACAAAAATCCTTGAATATACTCGCTTAGTCCATTCCTCGCCGCAGAACCGCTTAAAAATTCCCTGGGCCGAGTTTTTTTCGGCACGATACCGCAAATAGCACAGTTGAGCTTGTTAGATACTATCTAACTTTGCGCCCCATGTCATCTGTTCGGCGCGATCGACCAAATCCGAATAAGCGGCTAGATAGTCTTTGAACGCTGCAAAAAGGCGAGTTTCCACAACTTCCGTTTCCTTGGGGCGAGTCCACAGAAACGCCGGCGAGAAAAACTGCTTAGGTTCCTCTGGAAAGTCGCCACCCCAGGGAAGGTGCGGTTGATGACCTTGAAAAATTTGTTTGATCGCCCCAGTATACTTAGCCTGGTAGTGAGCATCGCCGCCAAACAGAAACTGCATATCCAAAGTAATTAAAAGGCCACCCGGCAGCGTTACCAAATCTGCGCCAAAAAACGGCAAATCAAAGTTAAGATGCGGGAATATCACAAAATTGAGAACTTGCAACCTGCTGCCGCCTTGAACGTGAGCCACCCCAAACTGCTGCAAATTCGGGGATGCAAAAGCCTAACTGGTAGTTACGATTTCCTGAGTTTGTTTTTTTCCTTTGCCGACTGTAGCTTCCTTGAGTTCAAACCCTTGTGGAATCGGGTAATACTGTAAGTCTAACCGATTTTTAATTTTAGCGATCGCCGCATCTAAAAAAGCCTGATAAAGAGTGATATCGATTTGAGATTTGAGATTTTACCTCCTCAATCCACAGGTTGATAGTAAAAAATAAAGTTTTTTTCCTGTCTATTTGAGATTTGAGATTTGAGATTTTACCTACTCAATCGAGAGGTTTGTAGTCATGACTAAAGTTCTTACGGCGAACTTGTTTTTTTGAGAAATATATGTAAACTTAGTGGTCATCGCGAGTTCGCAGTTACAGCTAAAGGCACAGCATCTTCAAACAAAAATTTCTCAAGAAATTTCTCAGCCAATTCGTGACCGAAATAACTGCTAAACAATCCCGAAGCCGGCTCTCTGTTGCACTGTATCCGTAACATTGATAAATTGGGGATGGGCAGCGCGATCGGGCTAATCTAGGGGCGGGTTTAAGAGTTTAAGGGCAGCTACCAATGTCTGCTCGATCTTGTAAGCCCTTGTTTTACAGCGAAGCTTCCAAAGTCGCACCTGCAACCCGATGATCTCGATCTTTTGCCAAATAGCTCACAGCAGCGCGAGCTTGAGGATTGTCAAATTTCCTCAGCGCGCGAGCAACTCGCAGCCGAATTCCCCAGTAATCCGCGCTCACAAGAGGTAATAATTGCTGCAAAGCCTCTTCTTGCTTCTGAGTATTGGCCAGCAGACCAAATCCGTCAATTGCTACTTCCTGAACTGGTAAATCTTCGCCGCCAAGACCGATCGCACAAATTTCAAATACTGCATCAGGACACTGCATTTCGTACAGCGGAGCCATGATACTGCGGCGGACGAGCCAATTGTCATCGCGACGAAAAGCTTCGACTAAATGAGAAATTGCCTCGGTTCCGAACCTTGACAAAGAGTTAGCGGCTTCGGCGCGCACGTTCGGATCGCGATCGAACTGCATCATTTTTAACAGTGCCGCAAAAGCTTCCGCAGTTTGAGTCCGCCGTAATCCCATCGCCACACACGATCGCACTATAAACTCGCGATCGTCCACTTTGCTCAGCAACATCGGCAGCGCCACCGCAGAATCGCACTTTCTCAGAGCCGTTACCCCCCGCAGCCTCTCTTGAGAATCCGAACTTTGCAGCGCTGCTTGGATTTCGCTAATTTTCATAAGCTAATTATATATTTTTGTTACGTTTATTTACAATTTTAGCAATTATTCCCGGATTTTGGGCAGATTAAAAAAAAATTCACTTATTAAATCCTGTCTGCAAATTTAGAGGCTCAAACTTCAACACCTGGTAGTCCTAAATATGTAATGATTCGGTATAATGGTGAATAAAATACCACAAAGCTCCCATCGGATTTTCTAATTTTTTAGAAAAGTTTATTTTTTATAACTAACCTCGAAATCTGTTATCTTAACTTATTATTAAACCGTTCTATGGTTAGTTAATTAACGCGGCTTTTAATATTAAACTCGGTAATTTCAATTGCTATACAAACAAAGTTTTAGCCGAAACTGACAATAAATATATCGGTATTTAAGCAAAGTTTAGTATTAGTAATGTGTGCAATACGTAACCTATTTATTTTAGTTGGCGCCGGCAGAGGTTGTTTGTATATAAGTGGTTTTAACCGCTGATTATTTACAATCAGCGGCTTGGGTACCGGGGACAATACAATCACTTTTAACCTCAATTATCGGAGATAAAAGCGTAATTTACCCTCCTAATTCTCCCGCGCATAAAATCCTAAATGATTTGCAATTGGACGTTCCTGCATGGGGATTTTATTCTGAATCGGAGCATTCAACAGCTTCGCTCCTGACGGCGATGCTACTGCAAAAGTTACCGACCCGCCGCCATCTAAATTTAGCACTGTCTCGGCTCCCAACTGCATCGAAATATCAGTTATTTCGCTCAATTTCAGCCCTTCACTGTAAAGCCTCTGCTTGCCGTCTGCCAGAATTAACCACAACTTGTCGCCTGTTTTGTCGATCGCCGCGACTGCACGGGGATAGGGTTTATCCTGTTTGCGTTCTTCCTGACTTTGTGCTACGGGTTGGCCATTTTTCACCAGCAAAGTATCTCCGGCAACTGCATAGGCTGTTCCCGCAGGACAAGTGCCGTTTTCGATTATTTGAGCGCGGTTTTTGGCATCAAAACAAAGGGCGGGAAAGCCTGGATCTGGTTGAGAATAAGCTTGGCTTTTGGCAATGGCGTGTCCGACATTATTTACTCGATCGCCGCTGCGGGGATAGTAATCCCAAGGTGCTTCCTCGATGCAGGGATAAAAAAAATTGGCGTTGACTGCTAATTGCAATTTAAATTCTTTCAGGAATTCAGTAGCGGTGCGGGCAGTGGTTTCTGTTAAATCGGCTGTTGGGTTTCCGGGAGTGACAAAAATTCCTATTCCCGGCGCTTTTAGGTCGATGCTAACAATGTGAATTAGGGTGGGACGCGGATTAGTCCGAAATTCCGTGCGGTAGGCTATTCCTTGAAAGAGCGATCGGGCTTCGTTTGTTTGTTGGGGACGCAAAAAGTAGGGAATGTTGTAGAGTAGTATTGGTGCGAGCAATATTCCGAGACCGAGAATATGCCAAATTTGTTTGATCGTGGGCCGATAAGTCATACCATTTTAGATTTTAGATTGGGGACGGGAACACTAACATATTTATATATTTTCAAGCATACTTTACTAATATGGACAATTCTGATTCCAATAATTTTAGCAATCAAATTTTACGAAATCGATCGTTCCAAGGACAAGTTCTTAACGGTGCTAATTTCAGCGGTGCGGATGTTCGAGGCTGCAATTTTAGAAATGCTCAGTTAGCGGGTGCGAATTTTATCGGTGCGAAAATCGGGCTTTCTCGGCGACAGATTGCTGTTTTGAGTGCTGGGGCGATCGCGATTTGTTTGGTTGTGGGCGATGTTCTGACTCGACTGATTTTGGGAGCTCAAGGACAAGTACCGGACTCTCGCAGTTGGCCTTTTGTTCTGTTGCTGTACGGGGTTTTGAGCGCTGCTGGTTTCGCTTCGGCGATCGCCAGCAAACAGCCAAAAACTTCAAAAGCGGGTAGATTGGCAAGAACAATTTCTGCTATTCTATCAGGAGCTTTGTTGGGATTTTTTTATGCTGGCACTGCAACTAATAATAATAATAATTCCCAGGCTGCTCTTGCTGGAATGGTGATCGGCGGGGTGTTAATGTTTTTTGTGAGTTCCCGGATTCGTGGCCAATTTGCACAGGTTGCGATCGCATCGGCTGGAAGTGTGGCGACTTACGCAGCGGCTTTTTTGTCCAGTGCAACGGCGAGCGCTTTTCTGAACACTCACAAACTGTTTTGGGGTATGTGTTTCGGTTTGCTGTCGCTGCTGTATCTTTGGTTTGCGTTTGTGTCTTTCTCGGCTATTGTTCGAGAGATTGGAAATGCTGAGGGTACTTCGTTCAGAGGGGCAAATCTCGCTGATACTAAGTTCGATATAAATTACCTCAATCTAAAATCTAAAATTTAAAATCTCAAATTACCCGACTGCTATTCAAACAGCAATTGATCCAGCAGAAAGCGACGCTTTGCTGCAAACGGTGAGGGAGCAAATAGCCCTTGCAACTTTCAATCCCAACGACAGCGAACTGCTCAAAAAGATGGTCGAATGTATCGGAGATTCGCAGGGAATGGTGAGGCTGAGTTTAGCCGAAACTCTCGGCTCAATTGGCAAACCTGCAACTCCTTTTTTGCTGGAAGCTCTAGCACATCACCCCAACCCTGTCGTGCGTAGAGCCTCTGCTAAAACGCTGACTCTGATTTGCGAGGCGATCGCCCGAACCACGCTGCTAGAAGCTTTTTTACACGATGAGGATCAAGTCGGGGGAGGAAGAGTGGGATTAAAGATAAAGCCTGCGGTTTCCAACCGCGTCTACACACACAAAACCCACTTGGAGTGGGTTAAAGAATTTTTACTCGATCGGGCCTTGACATCTTCCTCTCAAAATGAGAGCATAAGCATAGTAGCCAAGCAAAACCAAACGAAACTCAAACGAACTCAAACGAACTCAAACGAACTCAAACGAAAAACCTATGCACAACAAAATAACTAATCAAAGAAAAACAAATGCACCTAATCTCGATCCGGAACCTCCGTAAAGATTCTGCCCAGTATCCCGATGTCAAAAATCAAATTGATAGCTGGAACGCAACTGTAAAGAAAGAAGAATGGCAGAATCTGGAGGAGGTTCGCAAGATTTACCGGGATGCCGAAGCAGTAGGAAACTTGACAGTATTTAATATCAAAGGCAACGAATATCGCCTGATTGCCGGCATCAACTACGAGGAGCAAACTATTTTCTATAAATATTTCCTAACCCACGCTGAATACGACAAAGACAAATGGAAAAATGATCCTTACTTTTGATGGAGCCACTTATAGCAACTTGCTTGCAGAAATCGCTCCTAGGGCGATCGAAACCGAAGAGGAATACGATCGCCTCCTGGCAGTGGCAGAACGGCTAACGTTCGCTAAAAACCGCACCCCAGAGGAGAGAGCTTTATACAAGTTGTTAGTCACGCTGATTGAAGTTTATGAGACGGAAAATTATCCGATGGACAAATCCGAGCCTCATGAGATTTTGCAACACATCATGGAATCCAGCGGCACCCGCCAAGCGGACTTGGTAGGTATCATTGGATCGAGCGGTGTGGTGTCTGAGGTTGTGAATGGGAAAAGAGCGATTAGCAAGGCACAAGCTAAGGCACTAGGCGATTATTTTAAAATCTCACCTAGCTTGTTCATTTAACTACTACCAATTCCCGATGCCAGATGCCCATACCAGAGGCATCTGGCCCACAGCCTGCAGTCCCTGAATATTACCGATTATTAGGCGTTGCGGAATTAAGGTATGATTAGTTCAAAGATAAATTTGCAAAAAACAATTAAGTGACGCTCTTAGACCATATCGCTGGCGATTGGTGTAGGTCACTATGGTTTTCTACTATTGGCATTATATCTGGGCGTTTATTCTGGGCCCGATCGCCCTAATTTACACTCAAACATTGAAAAGTGATCGCCCTTGATTTTTCTAAAAGAATTCAAGGGCGATCGCTCTAATCAAAGTATTTATCTCATATCAGAGATTTTTGTTGCAAGCTGTTTTTTTTGCCTAAACAGCTTGTTTAACGGAGAGGGAGGGATTCGAACCCTCGTTAAGTTGCCCTAAACACACTTTCCAGGCGTGCGCCTTCAACCGCTCGGCCACCTCTCCAGGGCTAAATGAAATCATTCAGCCACAGCTAAACTATCTTAGCAGAACAAATCTGATTTGGGAAGGGGTAAGGCCATAAATTTGTTGTTTAATATGGGTAGGGTGTCAAACGGGCGAGCAAAATTCTCCTCCCTGTGTGGCAAACCCATTCATATCAAGGATTTTGCCCCCAAGCCCAATCTAAAATCTAAAATCTAAAATCTAAAATCCCTATGACTCGCTCTTACACAATTAAAATTCATAACAGGCAAACGGGCGATCGCCACACAGTGCGAGTACCCGAAGACCGCTACATCCTGCAAAGCGCCGAAAACCAAGGAGTAGAATTACCGTTTTCCTGCCGCAACGGCGCTTGTACGGCCTGTGCGGTGCGCGTCAAGTCGGGGGAACTGCACCAGCCAGAAGCAATGGGACTTTCTGTGGAACTGCAAAAAGAGGGTTATGCTTTGCTGTGCGTCTGCTATCCCCGTTCCAACATCGAGGTAGAGACGCAAGACGAAGACGAAGTGTACGAACTGCAATTTGGCCGCTATTTCGGCAAAGGTAAAGTTAAAGTCGGTTTGCCGTTGGATGAAGAGTGAGGCAATTAATTCTATAAATTATCAACTACCAATTATCCATGCTGCTTTATAGGTTATTTGCGATCGCCCTTTGTCTGTTGTTAGCTAGCTGCCAAAAACCAGAAATGCCCCAAGGTACGATCGCCAAAGTAGAAAGGGCCATCAGCGGGCAAACAATCGAAGTTATCAGTACAGCCGACAAAATAGCCTTATTAGAACAAATCAGGCTGATTGGTATTGATGCGCCGGATTTAAAACAGCAGCCTTGGGGAGAAGCAGCCAAACAAAGATTAGAACAGCTAATTGGGGGAAAACAGGTATTGTTAGAATCAGACATCGAAGAGAAAGACCAGTTCGATCGCAAACTAGCCTACTTGTGGCAAGATAAAATTTTGCTCAACGAACAGCTAGTCAAAGAAGGTTATGCCCTGGCCTCAGTGCGATCGCCCAACACCAAATACCAGCAGCGACTAGTCAACGCTCAAGAATGGGCGAGACTCATGGGTAAAGGCCTGTGGAATCCAGAACGAGCATTGCGCCAAACTCCCACAGAATTTCGGCAGCAAAATCGGCAATAGTCAGTTGACAGTTGACAGTTGGCAGTTGACAGTTGGCAGTTGACAGTTGACAGTTGATAGTTGACAGTTGGCAGTTGACAGTTGATAGTTGACAGTTGACAGTTGACAGTTGACAGTTGACAGTTGTCATTGGAAGCAATTCTCAATTCCCTCTTCCCAATTCCCAATTCCCAATGACAGATAATCAACTGCAAAACTTCTTAGAAATAGCTACCGAAGCAGCCCTAGCCGCCGGTTCTGTCCTGCAATCTTTCTGCGGTAAATTAGAAAATATTCAAGAAAAAGGCCGATCAGGCGATTTAGTCACAGAAGCCGACAAAGCCTCAGAAGCCGTCATCTTAGAAATTCTCGGCCGCCACGTACCCGAGCACGCCATCCTCGCCGAAGAATCCGGCAAATTAGGGGATGCAACTAGCAAATACCTGTGGGCGATCGACCCTTTGGACGGTACAACCAATTATGCTCACCAATATCCTTTTTACGCCGTGTCGATCGGACTTTTAATCGACGGCATACCACAAATCGGAGTAATTTTCGACCCTTTTCATAACGAATTGTTTCGGGCAGGCAAAGGATTGGGAGCAACCTGCAACCGTTCGCCGATCGCAGTTTCCCAAATCTCAGAATTGAGAACCAGCTTGCTAGTCACTGGCTTTGCATACGATCGGCGCGAAACAGCAGACAATAACTATGCCGAATTCTGTCACCTCACCCACCTCACCCAAGGCGTGCGCCGCAGCGGTTCCGCATCCCTAGACCTAGCACACCTCGCGATGGGGCGATCGGACGGATACTGGGAACGGGGACTCGCCCCTTGGGACGTAGCCGCCGGTGTAGTCATCGTCTCCGAAGCCGGAGGTCAAATTACAGCTTATGACGGCAGTGCCTTTGAGATGAACTCGGGTCGGATTTTGGCGACAAACGGCAAAATACACGCCGAACTCAGCGGCACACTGCTAGCCGTTCCTCCCTTATCTTCTTGGAAGTAGCGCCCCCCAGCAATAGATCGGGGGTAGTACGGGGGTCAGAACCCCTTGACTCAAGCTACATTAAAGAATAGTGAAAAGCCAGGAAAGGAAGAGTAAAAGTTATGTCTTTTGAAATGACAAAAGGGCTGTTCAAGTACGACTTTACAGATCAGCACGCAATTTTGGGAATTCCCTTAGACGCCGAGTTTAACGACATCCGCAAGCGCTACATGAAAATCGCCCGCCGCTTGCATTCGGATACTTGCTCTTTTGAAAACCAAGCGGACAAAGATTGGGCTAACCAATTTTTGTCAAAAGTGGTCAATCCTGCCTACAACAAATTCTCTAAGGAAAGCGATCGCAAAGAATACAACCTGCTATTAACAGCCATCGCCAAGCGCGTCGTTAAAGAACAGGGGAAAATGCAAATCGAAAGCGCAGCAGCTAAACAGTTAGCTACCGCTCAAAATTGGGAAGAAGCTTACAAAACAGCAGTTGGCAAACTGGCTCTTAAGCAGTACGAATCAGTTAAGGAAACCGAAGATGCGATCGATCAAATTAGCGAACTTAACATGGTTTACCTGCTGCGAAAAGAGCGCCTTGGCGGTGGTGGGGTTGCACCCGGTTCATCTGCAAAAGCCACAGCCCCAACTAGCACAGAAAAAACAGCAGCAGCAACCCCAGCCACCGTAAATCCCACGCCGCCTCCTCCGCCTAAAGTCGAACCCCCAGACTCGCAGACCGAAGCCTATTGCCGCCGAGCTCAAGGATTCATGGACAGCAAAAGTTACGCCAAAGCAATTTTAGAGTTGAAAGAAGCCGTGAAACGCGAGCCAAAACACAGCAAGGCTCACGCTATGTTAGCAATGTGTTACCTTGAACAAAATCAAGCCACAATGGCGAAACTTGAGATGAACAAAGCTTTGGCATCAAATCCTGAAGAACCGACGGCTTTGGAGGTTAAGAAAAAGCTGGAACAAGCTGCCGCAAAAGCCAAAAAAGGTGAGGAGAAACCGGGATTTTTTGCAAGTTTGTTTGGCGGGAAGAAGAAATAAGAAGATCAGACGGCGGTTGAAACCGCGTCTACACAAACGATGTCCGCCTCCGCGGACTGAAGAAAATAACGTAAAACGTTATTTTCACCGCCCGTTCTTCAACCCGCGGAGGCGGGTTTTGTTTGTATAGACGCGGTTTCAACCGCCCGGTCTTCTGTGCCCCATCTAAAATCTAAAGTCTAAAATCTAAAATTGATATGGTACACCAACCCCCATCCGGTGCAAGAGATTTATTGCCCCTTGACGTTGCTCAAAAAATTTCGATCGAACGGCGCTTACAGCAGGTTTTTCACCGCTGGGGCTATCACCGGATTATTACCTCTACTCTAGAAAGGCTGGAGACATTGATGGCTGGAGGCGCGATCGACCGATCGACCTTAATTCAACTGCAAGATGCCGAGGATGGAGAACTTGGCTTGCGGCCGGAATTGACAGCATCTATCGCCCGGGCGGCTGCAATGCGGATGGCCGGGACTCGCTGGCAGCCTCAGCGCCTCTACTACAACGCCAACGTCTTCCGCAAAGGCACAGATACTGGCTCAGGCGGGCAACAGGAGTTCTATCAAGCTGGGGTAGAGCTGCTCGGCGCGGGGGGGACGGTTGCGGATGCGGAAGTGCTGCTGCTGCTGTCTGAGTGCTTGCAGAGCTTGGGAATTGATGACTGGCATTTGGTTTTGGGAGAAGCGGGCTTGACTGCAACATTGCTGGAACCGTTTCCGCCAAACGTGCGCCAAAAAGTTCGGGGGGCGATCGCCAATCTCGATCGCATCGCCTTAGAAACCTTGCCGCTGTCTGACGAATTGCGAGAAAGAGCTCTGCTGTTATTTGACTTGCGCGGCCGCCCAGAAGATGTGTTGCCAATTGTTGCCAAACTAGATTTAGATTTGCCGCAGCAAGCCGCGTTAAATAATCTCAAATCGGCGATCGAACTACTGTACCAATGTCAATCAAAAATTCCCAATCTAAAATCTCACATTCACCTCGATTTGAGTTTAATTCAAACATTTGACTACTACACTGGAATTGTGTTTGAAGTTGTCAGCAGCAGCAAGACAGGACAGCGAGTTTTAGGACAAGGAGGACGCTACGACCAACTTTTAGGACTGTTCGATCCCCAAGGGCAAAATTCCCCCGGCATTGGGTTTTGTCTGAATATTGAAGATTTGCACCAAGTTTTGCTGACAGAGGGGCAATTGCCCACGGAGACGCCAGCCAGCGACTGGTTGGTTGTGCCTCAAACTCCTGAAGCTAGTGCCGCCGCGTTTGCTTACGCTGGCAAACTCCGAGAGTCTACTCACCTAGTTCGGGTAGAAATAGATTTAGAGAGTCGGGAGACAGAGGAGGCGGCGCGGGAATACGCGCGCGATCGACGAATTGCTCAAATTGCTTGGGTAAATGCCGAAGGATTGCCAACAATTGAAACGGTAAATTAGCCTAATGGGTAATTGGTAATTAGTAGTTGGTCATTGGTTAAAAATCACCAGATATGATATTATGTATCCTGCTGATTGAGAGAAGGTTTGGCCAATTGCTAATTGCTAATTCCCGATCTAACTAAAATGTTTTGAGAGAACACTATGGCACACACTATTGTTACGAATATTTGCGAGGGAATTGCTGATTGCGTCGGCGCTTGTCCGGTTGCTTGCATTCACCCCGGCCCCGGCAAAAATGTCAAGGGTACTGATTGGTTTTGGATTGATTTTGATACCTGTATTGACTGCGGCATTTGTTTGCAGGTGTGTCCTGTCGAAAATGCGATCGTTCCAGACGAACGTCCAGAATTGCAGCAAACTCCCTCTTAATTGCAACTTGATTGCAATTGAGGGCTAGATAGCTACATTAACTAAAAGGTAAGGTGCGCGACCAGGCGCACCTGACATTCACTTTTTTTACGAACCGCAGAGGGCGCAGAGGACACAGAGAAGAAGGGTGAGAAATATTGGAAAAATATAACGTTTAGATATCTAAGTGCAGGTAATTAATTATGCTACTTTTAGATCCAAAAACACTCGAACCAGCCACAGAACAGCGCATTATTTTATATGATGTGACTTGGGAACAATACGAGCAACTTTCCGATATGTTTGTCGATGAATTCCCCAGGATGACTTACTTGGAAGGAACGTTAGAAATTATTATGACGACTTCGCCAGAACACGAAAGGCTCAAAAAAATTATTGCCCGGTTGATTGAAATTTATGCAGTTGAAAGGCTAATTAATCTCAACGGTTACGGAAATGCTACATTTCGCAGCGAAGCTGTGAGACGAGGTGCGGAACCAGACGAGTGTTACTGTTTAGGTTTACTTGCAGAAGTGCCGGATATTGTGATAGAAATTGCTCTAACTAGCGGCGGTATTGACAAACTGGATGTGTATCGCGGTTTGCAGGTTCCTGAAGTCTGGTTTTGGGCGAATGACCGATTTTCTCTTTACCGTTTGCGAGAGTCAGGTTACGAGTTAATTTCCAGTAGTGAATTTTTGCCGGAGTTAGACTTTTCTGTGTTGAGTCAATATGTCGGATATGATAACCAGACTGAAGCTGTTATTGCTTATAGAACTGTTTTGCAAACAGCTACAGGAATGTCAAATCAATAGACATCTCCAGAAAAGCCAGTATTGAACAGGCAAGATGCCTGTTCCACAATTTAAAAAAAGCCCGATCGCACTTTACAAAAAAAACTACAATAAAATCTACAATAAAATCCTATGCAGCCGATCGCACTTTCCGAATCTCACATTTTATCCATCCGCACCCACGCCGAAAGCGCTTATCCTGAAGAATGCTGCGGTTTGTTGCTCGGTCGAGTTACTGCAGGTGTTAAAACTTTAGTGGAAGTTTGGCCGACTGACAATGCTTGGAGTGCTGAGGCTGAGGAGAATTGGCCCGAACAAAAAGGATTGACAGAAAGACGCAGATATGCTATAAAGCCCGAAGATATGTTGCGGGCGATGAAACATGGGCGCGATCGCACTCTGGATATCATCGGCATATATCATTCTCACACGGATTGTTCTGCAGTGCCCTCAGAGTGCGATCGGACATTGGCCTGGGCCGAATACTCTTATATTATTGTGTCCGTCCGACAAGGCAGTTCAGAAGACCTCCGCAGTTGGAGTCTTGACGCAGAGGGGAACTTTCAAGCAGAGGAAATTCTCGCACAGGAACCGACTGAGATTAAGAAATAATTAGTAAAAATAACAAACAGGTAAAAATGCGAAAGATTCAGATAGGATATAATTCAAAATCTGCGCTACACACAATATCATGCTAAATCCTAATCTGGATGAGATCCAGCTCAACAAACAAGAATACGAACGCTACTCTCGCCACCTGATCCTGCCAGAAGTTGGATTGGAAGGGCAGAAGCGTCTCAAAGCTGCCAGTGTGCTCTGCATCGGTACGGGAGGACTCGGTTCGCCGCTGCTGCTGTATTTAGCAGCCGCCGGTGTTGGCCGCATTGGCATTGTAGACTTTGATATTGTTGACCATTCCAATTTGCAGCGGCAAGTAATTCACGGCACATCTTGGGTTGGGAAACCGAAGATTGAGTCGGCTAAAAATCGGATTTTAGAAATTAATCCTTTTTGTCAAGTTGATTTGTACGATACTCGCGTTAGTTCCGAAAATGCGATCGACATTGCCACTCCTTACGATATCATCATCGACGGGACGGACAATTTCCCGACTCGCTATTTAATGAACGACGTGTGCGTGCTTTTAAACAAGCCTAACGTCTACGGTTCCATCTTCCGATTTGAAGGACAAGCAACAGTTTTCAACTACGAAGGCGGCCCGAATTACCGCGATTTGTACCCCGAACCCCCGCCTCCTGGGATGGTTCCTTCTTGTGCAGAAGGCGGCGTTTTAGGCGTTTTGTGCGGAGTTATCGGTTCTATCCAAGCAACGGAAGCTATCAAAATTATCTTGGGTCAAGGCACAACTTTGAGCGGCAGACTGTTGCTTTACAATGCCTTAGATATGACGTTCCGGCAATTGAAACTGCGCCCGAATCCAGTGCGCCCGGTAATTGAAAAGTTAATCGATTACGAAGAATTCTGCGGTTTTAATAAAGCAAAAGCCGAGGAAGCGGAACAACAGAAAATTCCTGAGATGACTGTCAAAGAACTTAAGGAATTAATCGACAGCGGTGCGAAGGATTTTGTATTGTTAGATGTTCGGAATCCCAACGAGTATCAAATTGGTCAAATTCCTGGGTCGGTTTTAGTTCCTTTGCCGGATATCGAACACGGCGCAGGTGTCGCCAAAGTCAAGGAATTGTTGAACGGCCACCGCTTGATTGCACACTGCAAAATGGGCGGCCGTTCTGCGAAGGCCTTGGGCATTTTGAAGGAAGCCGGAATTGAGGGGATTAATGTTAAGGGCGGGATTAATGCTTGGAGTGAAGAAGTAGACCCGTCTGTACCTCAATATTAAGTCACTCGGCGATTGAAATCGCTTCTACACAAACAAAGTCCGCCTACGCGGACTGAAGAATGAAGCGGTATTACTCGTTACCAGGCTCTGCCTGGTAACGCAGATCACTCTTGCTCTGCCTCATCTTCCTCCTTTAAATTTAGCCATGATATTCTTGAAATTGGCACCCAACATAACCAAACCCCAAACCACAACCCCCGCGCCGATACTAATCAACAATACCAACGCAAAAGAATTGATTCCCACCTTCAGGAAAGGCAAAGCAATCACCTGATTCGGCGGGTCTTGTTTGATCAAATAAGGAGAACTACCAGCCACTACTCCGGCGACTCCCAAACCAAAGCCCACAGCTTGAATTGTTACCTCTAATTTTGCATCCCGATAAGCTTCTTCAATGGCGACAACGCCTCGAATTGCTTCCATCGCCTTGTCTAGCAAGCCGGTGCCGTGGGTGAAATAGCCTAAGTCGGCTTTAATTTGCTCTTGAAACTGCGGCGAGGTTTCTTTGCTGAATAATTCGAGAAAGCTTAAATCGCATTCACTCTCATTGTACTTCTTCCTTGATTTTAAGTCAAGACTTATTTGATTTAATTTATCTTGGTAGTTTTTGGCGTTAATTGCGATCGTATTTTGCCGCAATTCCAAGTCCATCAGCAACCGCGCATAGTTAACAGCGCGCGGCGGCATCTCGATTGTCTGACGTTCGAGACGTTCTAATTCCTCTGCCTTTAAACCCGTACCTTTCAATTGCCGCTGCTGGGCTTCGTCTTGCCGCAAATACTTAAAAGTCGCGTCGATATTGAGTTCAATTTGTTTGTATTCCTCGCGAGTCACCAGGTAAATTTTACGGGTATCGTGATAGGCGCGGAGAATCTTATTGCGGAACAAAAACAACTCGACAAAATCGCTGTACCGCGTCTCATCCCAGATTTCATCAGTTGCTGAACTGTTGAAAAACCAGACGATAACGTGACAGTCAGTATCTTGGCGATTGGGATCACCGTATTCTAAAATCGGGCTACCGAACAACTCGCCTTGACGGTAAAAACTCGGCAGATTGTCACCGGAAATGAATTTTTCTAAACACTGTTGGGCTAAATTTTTCAGAAACTGCGAATCTTCCCGCGCCGCCTGATTTTGTTCTACACTCAGCCAAGCCGTAAGCAGCAGAGTTTGACCGAAATAGCTTTGCACAAAATCCGGCAGCAAGCAGTTATCGGGATTAAATTCCTTGAAGATGCTAACATCGACAGCGGGCGTTTTAATGTTGTTAACTTTTTCGGGGATGCGAATTTTCAAACCCAAAGCATAGCTGTCATCAATCCGCAGCGGTTGGGCAAAACCTTTAAGATTTATTTGCTGGTTGTCGTGGGAAATATCCTTAGCAAAAGCCAGAGAATTTCGGCCGCCGACAACTTCCTTGTTAATCAGGTTAACTCGCCATCCGAGAGGTTCATCTTTTTTGGATAAATAGCTGCCGTTGAATGGTTTACCAACTGCTAATTTAGCTTGCAATATCTCGTTGCACTTTTCCCACAGTTTGGTTAATTCTACAGGAGAACTCGACTCTGTTTCTGGGGGTTTGCAGAGGTGATAGGCAAATAGATAGACGTTGGGGGCATAGATTTTACTATTTTGAGTCATTGCCTTTATCTAATTTCTGTGCATCGAGTTGTCGAAGTTTTTCGCAAGCTTCTTCAATGGCTTGACGCAGAGTTTGAGTAGTATTGGTTAACATCTGTTGTGTAGTTGGGGTGGGTTCACCCGCATCGTCGAAATCTTTCCGCGCTTGTTCTCTTAATATATCTCCCAATCCATTATGGGCG
>JARCMA010000532.1 GCA_030248405.1 Microcoleus sp. MP8IB2.171 | reverse complement strand
CGGATAAATGCGGGGGCTTGAGGATTTTAGATTTTAGATTTTGGATTGATTCCACGGATAAATCCGGGGGCTTGTACCATCAAGAAATTCTTGGTCATTTGCTGACGGCCGTCAAAAAACTGGAATCTAGCACAACTTCCACGATACTATTCGAGAACTACGATGTGATGTTTGACTTAAAACCAAGCTATTACATTCTGTTTAAGCCGCCACGGGTTAGCTGACAAACAACTCAAAAACCCCACCCCAAAAAATACCCAAATGATAAAAAAAACCGAAGATTACAGACTGGTTGGAGACTCCTAAACCTGAGATTATTTCTGGCAAGTGAGTGGGATTTGTACAGGATAAATATCCTCCATTGTCGGGGGATTGATCTGGCTATGTTTGGGGTAAAACAAAAAAACACATCGTTTTGTCCCCTAGTCAAAGAGCGGAGTAAACAAACCTATTATGGGGCAGTCAGTCGATTTTAGATTTGAGTTTTGAGACTTCGGCGAGACGTTGGGCGAGCTGTCGAGTCGCGCTGAGTCGAACGATTTGAGATTTACTCCACAGATGAATCTGGAGCTTGAACAAGAGTCTTAAACTTTGGGCTGCGGGCGATTCCTGTCGGAAACTTGTATCCGTTTTTGGGCGGGGTCAAAAAGCCATTTAAACTCTCTCCTCAATAGCCACAAGGTTTGCTTAGAAGAATGTATCAAACTTTTACAAAGAAACCGAGCCAACTCATAAAGTCTCTGTCTGCCCGGACAAAAGCCGTTAGCTAGCCCGATGCTGGTTCTCCGTTTTTCAGATTGGACTATACACCGCCCTCACACCCCTAAAAATGAAGATTTGTAAAGTTTTATCAAGATCTTTGGGCATCTGAATTAAAATCTTCTCATAAAAAAGACTAGCTTTTAGCAGGCGCAAATTGTGGAAAAAGATTTAAAACTCAGAATATGAGATCGAGTTCGCTGCTCTTACATGGTGCAATAAAATGTAACTTTTGATGCAAGAACCAGTAGCCTGAACTTTGTCGAAGGCCGAATGCCCGTCCGGCCAATGCCTTCGGAAAATCGCTTTCTTGGCGCTGCATCAAATCTTAAGTGCAATTACTTTCCTTGCACGAGAGCCGGAGCCTTCGAGCAAACATTTAACTCCAAGGCTTACGCACCACAACTTTAGATAAACCGGGTTTTTTTACCGGGAGCGAGGGCGGCAACAAAGTGTTTTCGTCCATCAAATCCGGTTTCTGCGTCCGAGACTGAACTCGATCGAATGAATGCAGTCGCAACCGATGTTTAAAAGTGGCGATACTGCAAGTTGCGTGCAAAGCAGGGAGCTAACCGCAGTGATGGATCTCGATTGTTTACCTTACGGCGCAGGCCACGCACAGGAAGGAGTCTGTCTGCTAGTCCGAATGGGGCCGCACCGCATTTTACTCGACTGCGGTGTAGAGGATATTGCACCGCTGTCAGCGACACTAAATCGATCGCTGCCAGCCGATTTTGTGGTGTGTACCCACGCCCACTCTGACCATGCCAGAGGTTTGTTAGCACTCCATCAATCTTTCCCCCACTTGCCAATTTACGCCAGCGAAGTGACAGCGCGACTGCTACCGCTCAACTGGCCAGAACTGGCTCAGCAGCCAGAGTCACGGTTCTGTCAGGGACTGCCCTGGCAGTCGCCTCTCGAAGTGCGTCCTGGACTGAGCGTGCAGTTGTTCCCGTCGGGCCATTTGCCCGGAGCCGCGACTGTGCTGCTGACTTATGCCGCACCGCACCGCACCTACACCGTGGTTTACACCGGCGACTTTTTTCTGTCCAATTCTCGTTTGGTGGAAGGTTTGCCCCTGGGAGAACTCAGGGGCATGAAGCCGGATGTGTTAATTTTGGAAGGCAGTTACGGCACGGCGCGCCACCCTCACCGCCGACAGCTAGAAAATCAGTTAGCCGATCGCATCCACCGCGCCATCGCCGACGGGTACTCGGTACTGCTGCCCGCGCCGGCCCTTGGTTTGGGCCAAGAAATGCTGATGCTGCTCCGCAGTCACCACTACTTTACTGGCCGCGACTTGGATATTTGGGTGGACGGCACTGTCGCCGACGGGTGCGACGCTTATCTGGAACTGTTACCCCAATTTCCCACCGCCGTCCAAAATTTTGCTCTGCACCAACCTTTGTTTTGGGACGAAAGGGTGAAACCCCGCGTCCGCCGGCTGTCTGCCGAACAACGCCCCGGATTGGGAGCCACGCCCTGTATTGTGATTACTGACCAAATAGCTGATTTGGCTTTGTATGTTGCCGATCGCACACATCCTTGGATTTTGCTCGCCCCTCAAAAACCAGGATATCCCGTCAGCGACTGGCTGGGCAACAAGCCCGAATCTGGAATCAGAAGTGTCGAAACTTATCTACTAGCCGAACACTGCGACGGGCCGGGGACTACCCAACTCATCCACAATTTGCGTCCCCAGCACGTAATTTTGATCCACGGTTCCCCTGCATATTTGGCTGACTTGGCTAACTTGGACGAGCTGCGAAACCGCTACCAGTTGCACACTCCGGCGGCCGGAACACTGGTCGAATTGCCGATCGGCGAAATGTTTTTGCAGCCCGCCATCCCCGAAACTAACTATGAAGGAGAACTCAGCGAATTGGGTACAGAAGTAGCAATTAGCTTGCCAAGTCCGATTACAGCCGATCCTCGGTGGGCCAATTTTGCCGATACCGGTTTGGTAGAAGCGCGCTGGCAAGGCGAAGAACTGGTACTGCGCGGCATCTCCCAGCGGGAACTGCTTTTTCAAGGCAGCGCCGTTCAGGCAAACCTCGAATGCTGCGGCAATTGTCAGCACTACCGCAGCCAGCGCTGTTGGAACCAGTCCAGTGCTTTGTTTGGCTTTAAAGTTACCCCCGACGGTTACTGTCCCGTGTTTAAAGCGATACCGGAGTCGGAACTTTTCCTAGAAGATGGCGAAACAGAGGGCGAATAAGCTGTCGGGCATCTAGAAACCAGCCCGCAGGCCAAGAAAACAAAAGAACAGTCCTGGACGCACCCAGACAAAAAACCCTGTTTCAGCAGGGCTAGGGTGTCGCGTATTGAATTTTTAAACTACTGTGTACTTACGCTGTTGTCGCGTGGGCAGCAGATCCCGCCATCAAGCTTAAATTTAAAGGCAAAATAGCTTATGTGGTCACAACCCAGAATATGTTTGGCCTAAATCGGGTTTTTTGCATAATTTCTCCACAAAAAAGGGAGAAAAGTCGTTTTCTTTTCCCCCAAGTTTTCCTTGTGCCTCAAGCGCGAGCTCAAAACTATTCCAAATTCGAGTCCGGGTAGTGATTGCGAATTTGTTCGGCTTCGGGACAATCGTCAGAAACTAGGGGTTCGCAGTTAGTTCGGGACACCGAAGCCAACTTCTGGGACACAGCTCCAATACTTTCGAGACGCACCATTTCTTCCCAGGAGCTAATTTCGTCTTCTTCGTCGGTTTCGTAGCGCAGCGTGACTAGATCCCCTTCAATATCTAGGATACGAGCGCGCTCTATCCAACGTTGCTGATCTCGAAGAAAAATAGAAACCTCACGACCATCACAACAGAGTTGATAGATTTTGCGCTGTAGCATTTGTCAGTTCTCCTGCGCAGTGTAACTTGCTTAAAATATGGCCTGTTTACCGTAACGTACTTTGGGTTTTACATCGGAAGGCACAGCCGTATGGACTGGCCAGTTTCACGTTTTCCGCAACTTTGGTACCGATGGGAGTTACCAAATTTGATTTTACCACCAAATCTATCTAGTACGCCATTTATCCAATTACAGGTTATGCAGCCAGTGGCATCCCTCGTGAGAGGCATTTGCCAGCATAGATCGGAGGATTAGGACTTGACTCGGGCGATCGCGATTAACAGCGACAATAACAACAGACTCTGCCTCAAAAATCTCGCTCTCTTTTGCCTCAAGTCCCCCAGAAAGCTATTGTTTCGACGTTTGTTCGATCGCCCACTAACACCTCTTAACTCAGTCTGCAATCTCAAATGTCAAAGCAAAAGCTCCAAAGCGACACTCAAACAGCGACAATAAAAACAGACTCTGCCTCAAAAATCTCGCTCTTTTCTACCTCAACTCCCCCAGAAACCTTTTGTTTCGACTTTTGTTCGATCGCCCACAGTACCACCTCTTTCCTCAATCTAAAACCTAAAATCTAAAATCTAAAATCTAAAATCTAAAATCAATAGACCGGAGTGTGATAAAAATCACTGACAGCAGGCAGCCCCTAAATGTAGAAAATGGTGGCAGCCAACAACTAGCTTCAAAACGGGCAGCGGAACCTGTGGCGGTTAAGCTAAAAGAATTGCGGTTCCGTTCAAAACAAATTGGAGTCATTGCTCGTGCGTATTAAGGAGGCTAATTGATGGTTTACGCAGAAAATTGGTCGCAGCCGTCTATCTTGGAGCTAGCGCGATCGGGCAACTTTCAAGCCCTGAATTACTGGATTGACAGCTTGCTGCGCCCCGAAGGGATTTATGCCCGCGTCGAACAGGCTCAGGCCGGCTGCGTCCAAATCCTCGTAGAATTCCAGCGCGAATTTGCGCCAGATACTACATTACTCGGGAGCACTCTCCGGGAAGGCTTAGTCAAATTTATTTGCCACCAACTCTGGAGACTCAACTCGCCAGCAGTAGAAGGAGTGCGAATTCACGCGCGCTTGGCTGGGGATGCAGACATTCTCTGGAAACAGTCAGTGCGAATTGTGACTCCGGCAAACCGCCAGCGGCGGCGTTACCGTTCGCTACCGATCGTCGATTGGGTTAAATTTAAAACGTATCGTTCTCTGCTGCTAGTGGGATCGGCACTTGCCTCATTTATTTTAGGGTGTTGGGTCAGCTACCACGAAGCTCTGACCCTGCAGTTAGGATCTCCAGTATCCGGCTACCAGCAAGCTGCTGTAATTTCGGGGCCGCCTCCAAAACGTGCGGATACGGTGCAAGCGGCCTTAGAAGTGGTACCAGTAGTACAGCAAAAGCAAGTTGCTAATCCTTACGACCCAACAGTAACGCTGATGTTCGGAGGAAATGTGAATCTATCGGATGCGCTCGGAGCATCTGCTGCCAACGATCACCAATGGGCTTTCGCCAATATGGACGAGTACCGGCAAGCAGATGTGGCGATGGTTAACCTAGAAAACTCCCTGACTCGCTCTACATTGGGGTCTGGCAAAAAACAATTAAATTTTAAAGCCGATCCAGAAGCGGTGAAAGTATTAACAGCCGGAGGAGTGGATATTGTCAATCTGGCAAATAGCCGCGCCATGGATTACGAAGAACCGGGCCTGGTGGAGACGATGAATACTCTAGATAATAGTGGGATTCAACACCTGGGAGTCGGCAGAGATATTAAAGAAGCGAGGCGTCCAGATATTATTGAAGTTAAAGGTCAGCGGATTGCCTACCTCGGCTATTACGATGCCGAGCTTAATGTCGCTGACCAAGGGAAAGCGGGCACTAACCCCCGCCGTAACAATCGCGTGGCTGAGGATATTCGAGCTCTTAGGGGTCAGGTAGACTGGATTATTGTTAATTACCACTGGGGAGTCGAATTGGCAGATTATCCGGGGGACTGGCAGATTGATTTGGCTCGGTTCACGATCGACCAAGGAGCTGATTTGGTAGTGGGACACCATCCCCAGGTATTGCAAGGTGCAGAAATTTACAAGGGCCGCCCGATAGTTTACTCGCTGGGTAATTTTATATTCGGCCCGAATGCTCGCAGGGATTACGATACCGCAGTCCTGAAAGTATCGCTCAAAGACAGGAATATGAAGGTAGAGTTTCTGCCTGTGGAGGTGAAAAAGTTTCAGCCGAAGGTGGTGAAGGGAGCCGCAGCCGATCGCATCCTCAAACGCGTCGAGCAAATTTCTAGTATTTTCGATCGACCGATGGGATCTTCTGTAGTTCTCGATGCCCTAGTCCAGCCAGGAGCGGCATCAAAAACTCCAAATTCTCCATTGCCAGGAGCAGCAAAGAGCGGTACATACGGGCCCGGACGAGGTTCCGGGGGAACCTCCGGTGAAAGCAATCAGCAAGGCCCCGGACAACCCAAACCTACTTTGATTTTGCCGGCTTTGCCGGCTGCGCCCCAACAGCCGGACAACTCCTCATTTTTCCCGAACGGGACGGGGCCTGCAATTGAATCAAACCCGCCTCCGAATCAAAATTTGCCGCCGCGCATCTACCGCACTGAACCTCAAAATCCCAGCCGGGAACCAGAGCCGTTTACAAAAGAGCCATTCATCAAAGAACCGTTTATTTCGCCCCCTTCTCCCAGTCAAGGAGCAGTGCCGAGTCCCCAAAGCTATCTTCCCCCCACTCGGGCTGTATCTTTTGAAGTCGCACTCAAACAGCAGTCGGCCTCCGCGATCGTTCCAGCTAACAGCAGCAAACGCTCCAAGCACCGGATCGCCCTCCCTCCTATAGCTGGGAGCATTGGTTAGCCGGTGGGGGTCGGAACAACGAGGAGGCAGGGGGAGGATAGGGGCGGTAATGGGTGAACATCAACATACCAGCGACCAATTATTAACGACCGATTTACTGACAACCAATGATCAATGACCTACTACCGATGACAAATGTGTTTGCGATCGCGCTCAAGCAAAAGCAGTACAAAACCTATATCCTCTCCGACGAAACCGCTAACTCTACTCTAGAAGTTGTGCCGGAACGGGGCGGTATTGCCACTAGCTGGCTGGTTGAAGGCAAAGAAATCTTCTATTTGGACGCGGAACGGTTCGCCAATCCCGATCTAACTGTACGTGGCGGGATTCCCATCCTGTTTCCCATCTGCAGCAATCTCCCCGACAATACTTACACCCACAAGGGAGTGGAGCGTAAGCTCAAACAGCACGGCTTTGCTCGAGACTTGCCTTGGACAATAGGCGAACAAGTTACGGAGGGTTGCGCCGCTCTGACGCTGATTCTCGACAGCAGCGACAAGACGCTGGCTGTTTATCCCTTTGATTTCCAACTAGCCTTCACTTATCAGATTAAAGGCAATTCTTTGGAAATTTTTCAGCGCTACACGAATCTGTCTGACGAACCCATGCCGTTTTCTAGTGGTTTGCACCCCTACTTTTTGGCGACGGACAAATCTAAGCTGCGCTTTGAGATTCCGGGGATGCAGTACAGAGATCAGAACACCCATTCCAAGGGTTACTTCACTGGGGTTTTTGACCCGACGTTGGATGAAATTGATGTTTCCTTTGACGAGCTCACTGGTCTTGCTGCTACTGTCACTGACGCGGCCCAGAACTTGCGACTCACACTCAGTTACAACTCCAGCTATGGGAAGTTGGTTTTCTGGATGGTGAAGGGCAAGGATTTTTACTGTTTGGAACCTTGGACTGCTCCTCGAAATGCCCTCAACACTGGCGAACACTTGATTTATTTGCAGCCGGGAGCGACTTGCGAGATGCTGGTTCGCATGACTGCAAATTTTATTTAAAAAACACTTGCTATTTCAAATGAGGGGTGCTACTATTAGAAATTGTGTGCGGTAACAATGTTTTCGCGGGTCGCTAGCTCAGCGGTAGAGCATTCGGCTTTTAACCGATTGGTCTCGGGTTCAAATCCCGGGCGACCCATAAAAAATTTGTGAGTTAAAAATTTTGAGTTTTGAGTGGAATGCTCGGAACTCAAAATTTTGTTTTTTGAACTTTTAAGTAAATCTGGAAAGATAGTGCGCGATCGGCTACAAATTGTCTTAAGATTATCCTAAGAATTGAGCTTGTCCAAAATTCACTGCCCAGAAACATAAATAATTAGGAGGAATATCTATGGCGCTTGTACCTATGCGACTGCTGCTCGACCACGCGGCTGAAAATGGTTACGGCCTACCGGCTTACAACGTCAACAACATGGAGCAAATCCAAGCGATCATGCGCGCTGCTGACGAAACCAACAGCCCCGTGATTTTGCAAGCTTCTCGCGGCGCTCGCTCCTACGCTGGGGAAAATTTCCTGCGCCACTTGATTTTGGCAGCAGTTGAAACCTATCCTCACATTCCCATTTGTATGCACCAAGACCACGGCAATGCCCCCGGCACTTGCTATTCTGCCATGCGCCAAGGTTTCACCAGCGTGATGATGGATGGTTCTCTGGAAGCGGATGCTAAAACTCCCGCCAGCTACGAGTACAACGTTGAAGTTACTCGCGAAGTTGTGAAGGTTGCTCATTCGATCGGCGTTAGCGTTGAAGGCGAACTGGGTTGCTTGGGTTCTCTGGAAACAGGAATGGGCGAAGCAGAAGACGGCCACGGCTTTGAAGGTGCGCTTTCCCACGATCAATTGCTGACAGATCCTGAAGAAGCTGTTAATTTCGTTGAGCAAACCGGTGTTGATGCTCTCGCAGTGGCGATCGGCACTTCTCACGGCGCTTACAAGTTCACCCGCAAGCCGACTGGCGAAATTTTGGCAATCAGCCGCATTGAAGAAATTCACCGCCGCTTGCCGAATACTCACTTGGTAATGCACGGTTCTTCTTCTGTACCCCAAGAATTGCTGGAAATCATCAACAGCAACGGCGGCAAAATCCGCGAAACCTACGGCGTACCTGTGGAAGAAATCCAAAAGGGTATCAAGTGCGGCGTTCGCAAGATCAACATCGATACTGACAACCGTTTGGCGATTACCGCTGCGGTGCGCGAAGCTTTGTTTGCTAAGCCCGAGGAATTCGATCCGCGCCACTTCTTGAAGCCGTCGATCAAGTATATGCAGAAGGTTTGTAGCGATCGTTACAACTCTTTCGGTTCCGCCGGTAACGGTACAAAGATCAAGCAAGTTTCTTTGGACGATTTCGCAGCTAAGTATGCTAAGGGCGAATTGAGCTCTTCTGTTAAGAAGACTGTCGCTGTTTAATAATTTTAGGTTTGAGATTTGAGATTTATCTGAAGTCTAAAGTTTGGATTGCCGGGTAGCTGTGAAGTTGCCCGGTTTTTTGTTTGCGGATAGAAACCGATAGAACAGTCTTGAACGAACTCGCGTCTACACAAGCGCGTTTTGTACGGGCAATCCCACGCCCGGTTGCCCCCATCGGTGATATTGTGTCCAGCATTATTACTGCTGGCGAATACTCTCGATTAACTCAGTCCTTGCTGCCAAAATATCAGACATTTGCACACAACGAACTAGCAAAGCAATATCTAAATCCGGCAAGAATTCACTGCGGTAAATTTGCTCATAATTATTTTCATGCAGTCGATAAAGCACAAGCTGATTGTTTTCCCAAAACCAGACTTCAGCGATTTTTAAGCGCTTGTATTTTTCTAGTTTATCTATGCCGCCGCTGGTAATAGTGACTTCGATTGCCAAATCTGGATGTGTTTTTTTCTCACCTAAATAGTAGGACTCATCTGGTTCAAATGACACATCTTGAGTTTTGTCACTGCGAGTTGCATTCCCAACTGGAATAAACTTAATACCTTTTTCAAAAAAGTAAGCTTCTAGCAAAATAGCTAGCATTTTTTTGTAAATTTCATGGGGTTCACCAGTTGTCATAAACTCGACACACCCATCTAAATAAGTTATTCGCAACCCTGGGGCATCTTTTATTAAGGTTTCTAGCGCCTCAAATTGCTCCCAAGTATAATTACCTGGTAAAGCAAAGTGTTGTTCTTGAAGAGTTGTTATTGGTTCTGAAATTTGTACTATCATGGGCGTAATGCTCCGAATAAAAATCAGTAGCCCTGCCTTAGTAAAGATCAGACGGCGGTTGAAACCGCGTCTACACAAACGATGTCCGCCTCCGCGGACTAAGAAATAAAGGGGTATTTAAGTCGGATTTAGTATCACTACCGTATAATTTGCTGCGAATAGAGACGTGCCATGCGTTACAGTTCCTCGTCCATTACTTCGTCGTTTTCCCGGATTTCTGTTTCAATTTCGTCGGGAAAAGCTTCGGCATAAGCCCAAGCGTTAGCAATATCAGTAGCAGAGAGGGCTCGATAGCTTGTGAGTAAATCGGCTTCGCTATACCCAATGCGACGAGCTTCTACAAGTCCCCAAACGGTGATGCGAGTTCCCGCAATGCAGGCACTCCCACCACAAACATTAGGCGTTTTTTCTATACCGCGCCCCAGGGTGATTTTGCCCTGAGATAGGAGTTGAACAACTTGAGCTTTTTCGTTGTCAGAGAGTGCCAGCAGTTGAGGCTCTAATTCTTTCAGTGTCATGGCAAACAATGGAATTGCGACTACTGATTATTCTATCTAATTTATATCTCTTAGTCCGCGGAGGCGGACATCGTTTGTATAGTCGCGGTTTCAACCGCCGAGTCTTATCGCAGCATATTGCCTCAGTAATTGTGTCCGTTGCGTAAATCCTATTAATTAACCGAATTACTGCGGCCGAATCCCATTGAGAAACTCAGTCCTTGCCTCAATTATTGAAGGCATCAAAACGCAGCGTACCAGCAATTCTAAATCCAACTCCGGCAAAAACTCACTTCTTGAAACTTGCTCGTAATCATCCTCGCGCAGCCGATAGACAGCAAGTCGATTATTTTCCCAAAACCAAACTTCAGGGATGCGAAGTCGCAGATATTTAGCGAGTTTATTTGTGCTACCGCTAGAAATCGTTACTTCCACGGCTAAATCGGGATGCTCTTTCCTTGAACCTATATAATAAGACTCATCAGGTTCAAAGGATACATCTTTTGCCTGGTTTCTGCGAGTTGCACTCCCTACAGGAATGAAATTAATCCCTTTCTCAAAAAAGTAAAGTCCTATAAATAGAGCCAAAACACTTTTTATTTGTTCGTGGTTTTCGCCTAGTGTCATAAACTCCACACACCCATCTAAATAAGTTATTCGCAAGCCTGGGGCATCTTCTATTAAGGTTTCTAGCGTCTCAAATTGTTCCCAAGTATAATAACCGGGTAAGATAAAGCGTTGTTCTTGAATAGTTGTTATTTGTTCTGAAACTTGTAATATCATGGGCGTAATGCTCCGAATAAAAATCAGTAGCCCTGCCTTAGTATAACATAAGATAGGGACTACAGTTCAAAAAGAATAGCTCGTGTTTGAGTTTTTTATTATAAAATGAAGCTAATGTCCGTTGGCAATTCAACTGCTTGAATCAAAGGTGAACGCATGGCAAAGGTTATTGCAGTTACAGATGCTATTAAAAGCCTTGCTGAGGCTGAATCAAGGTTGAATTTGAGCCGAACTGAGGATGAGGCTTTTTTTACTGAGTGGCTAGCCCAATTGCCAAGTCCCAGCGATTCGGAACAGAGTGCTTTGGATACGCTACGACGCAGATTGCTATATCATAGAGCAGATGGAGAGTTGTTAGAAGGGTCAGTGGCATTGCTGGTGGCATCACCTTTGTTAGAACTGGCGGGTTTCTACGATCCACCGTTTAGAATGAAGGCTGAGGCTGCGGTCGAAATTGCGATCGATGATGGGGAAGAAACGCTGCGCGGACGCATTGATATTTTGATTTTGCAGAATCAGCTTTGGGTAATAGTTTTGGAGTGTAAGAAGACTACGATTTCGGTGCGATCGGCATTACCCCAAGCATTAGCATACATGATGGCAAATCCCGATTTGGATAAACCGAGGTTTGGGATGTTGACGAATGGCGATGATGTGTTGTTTGTGAAACTTATGGCTCAACCTACGCCTCAATACGGGTTATCGCGGGCATTTTCGATTTATAGTGTGCGTAGTGAATTGCGATCGGCATTTCAAGTGTTGAAGCATTTAGGGCAAAGCATCACTAGATCGGACGGCGGTTGAAACCGCGTCTACACAAACGATGTCCGAGCTCAGAGGGACTAAGAAATAAAGGGGTATTTAAGATAAGACGGCGGTTTCAACCACCGAGTCTTATCGCAGCATATTGCCTCAGTACAGGTGAAATAGTGTAAAATTTTGCTTGTTGTTCTATCAAGCAGCGCCGCGATAAAGATTGCAGCGCATTTACCAAATCTGAGGCGGGAATTTGGCTATTTTCTAGCAATTGGGTAAGGTTAATTGGATCGCTTGTTTTGGCTAACAAGGAGAGGACTTGTTTTTCGAGTTGGGATAGGCGGCTAAATTGCTGCTGTAAAATATCTTTCAAATCTTCGGGCAACAATATAATATCATTTAATAATAACTCTGTGACGCATCCGCCCAACTCTTGCATCTGAGTGGCGACGCTTTTTAACCAGAGGGGATTGCCTTGGTAGCGGTGAATCAGTGCTGAGTAGTTGTCGATGTCTGCTAATCCGTAATCTCTGAGGATTTCCCGTCCGGCTGCGATGTCTAAACCTTTGAGTTGTAAGGTGTTAATTTGTGTATTTGGGTTTTTAATTTGAGTAAGTTCTCTTGGTTGTTCCCAACCGATTAGCAGGAAGCAACTTTGATGGGATAATTTTTCTATTTGTTTGAATAAAGAGCGATATTCTTCGTATTCTGGTTGATATTTTCCTGCTAATTCGCCGCTGCTGAACAGGTTGTGAATGTCATCTAAGACTACTAAGCAGCGATGTTCTTGTAAATATTTAATTAGGGATAATGCTTTCTGGTTGGTTGTGGGTGAGTCTTGCTTTTGGTACTGGGAGAAAAACTGGATTAGGTTGGCTTCAAATTCAGGGAGGGTGGGGGATGTGTCGAGGTTGCACCAAATGACGTATTCAAATTCGTCTTTGATTTGTTGGATGAGTTGCACTGCGAGGGTGGTTTTGCCGATGCCGCTGATGCCGGTGAGGGCTATGAGGCTGCTGTTTTGTTGTAGAATCCAGTTTGTGAGGGTTTGGAGGTGGGAAGTGCGATCGTAGAAAGCACCTAATTGTGGCATTTCGCTTAAATCTTGATGTAAAGTTGGGGTTTCTTGTGGGTTAGATGTTTGCTCAGTTGACGGATTCGAGTTTAGTATATTTGAGAGGTGTTTAGTGTCTCCACAGAAATTAACGCTGCTAATTTGGTTGTGATGCTGTTCCAAATGTGAAACTATCGGAATTTGCTGCCTCTCCATTGTTGCTCTAAAATTTGATTTCTTGACTTTTTGTCCTAATTCTTCTGAAAATATCTGCCATAACTTTGAGCCAATATCCCTGACATAACTCTCGTCAGAGTGCTTTTCCTTGGCAATTTGGGTGTATGTTTCACCTTGTAGAGTTCCTCGCAGAATTGCCTCTTGTAAGTTATCGAGATGCTGACCCGTCTTGGTAAATACCATCTCGTCAGCCATTTTTAACACTTCCTTAAGATTCATGCAGCATCTCAGATGTTCTGATCTATCGTATTATACCCAACATTTTCCAACATTTTCCAACATTTTTCACGCGAGGGAGTTGGAGTAGCAGACAAAATTGCCAACAAAATTGAGCATTTTGGCCTAGACAAATCTTTGATTTATAAGGATGATGGATTTAGACAGCACCCAGTAGTTTAACACATACTTAGACCTTAAGTTAGTGTTATTTTTCATCGTGATAGGAGAAAGTAAAAATGCGAAAGATCAATTTGGTTGAGCTTCCGAAGCGTCAGGTGTCTCTAAAATCAGCAGAAAGTTTGGCCGACAAGCAGTCAACAGCCGAATTTGCCAAAAATGTTTGGGTAGAGAACGTTTCAGCAGAACAGTTTTTAGGGCATATGAAGAACAAAGTTCCATGCCCACCTTACGACTAAATCTGTTAAGGGAGCAAATTTGATGCGAGATCTATAGTAGGGAACACCTCTTTGTGATTAATGAATAATCCAAACGAGAAAAATACAGGAGTATCACACACACCTACAAAGCATACTAGACAGATCTCGCTTTTTCTCAATCTAAACTTTTAGAGTCCTTTATTTGAAATAATCCTATGATGAAACCTCAGCTTCTCAGTATAGTCTGGCACATCACAAACAGGTGCAATCTTGATTGTAGCTACTGTTTTACAGATTCAGTAGCTAAAGTTATGGACTTACCTACTCTTCAAATGCTCGACATTGTGGAACAAGTAAATAGTCTGCCTGTTCAGCATATCTCTCTTATTGGTGGTGAGCCTTTTGTTAGAGATGATCTCCATGAGATTATTACTGCCTTAAGAGAAGATATTCTGATTAATATAGATACTCATGGGCTTTTTATTCCAAGCAGATGGCATAAAGACTATGAAGCAAGATTGAATCACGTCTCTGTTAGCGTAGATGGACCAGAGCAAATACACAACTTGCAAAGACGAGGATATAAGCAAGTAATTGAAGCCATTGATTATATGATTAATCGTGGTATTAAAGTTTTTACTACCCTCACAGTTACAAAGGATAGTATTGCTTTTGTAAAAGAAACAGTAGATTTTCTAATTAAAAGAGGTGTAAGCCAAGTAACAGTTGGTCAAGTAAAAAAACTAGGTCGTGCTAGCTTAATCCCATCCTCTAAAAATATATTTCTTACAGAGGAAGATCATCTTACTATGGTGAACACCATGAAAGAATTGAGGCAAAAATATGATAGCACGCAATTGAAATTTTATAGCTGGTACAGTAAGGTATTTTTTAATGACTTGAATGGTGAGATGCCCCCATCATGCTTGTGTGGATTTGCTAGAGCAACAATTAAGCATGATGGTTCAGTAGTACCCTGTGAGTCTCTTGCATACCCTCCGCTTGATGTTGAATACTCATTTGAGTTACCGAACTTAAATAAACAGAAATTAGAGAATATTTTTGAAGATTCATATCTATTCAGTTATTACCGTTCAGCAACCACAGACTTTCTTCCACACAAGTGCAGCTCTTGTCCTTTCCAATCTAGATGTAATCACACCTGTCGAACCGAAGCTCTTTTTGAAACGGGTGATATTCTGGGAGTAAGTTCTTCTTGCCAAGTTGGGTAGACATTGTAGGTTGAGTTTCCTTGCATCAACCCAACATCTTTTTTCACTCACAATCTTATCCATTTCCACCATTTGAAAGTGCGCTGATTGCACAGAGGGCGTGAAGCGTAGCTATCCATAGGGCGATCGCCCCAGCAAACAAAGGGCGATCGCACTTTTTAACACTTCGGACTGTTTTTGATTGCCGAGAGTAGAATAAGGATTTAATCGGGATTTAGCGATCGAGTTTCCAAGGGAAAATCAAGGGTGTTAGACTACTACCTAACAACAGACCTGATTATTGTTACCTTCACCGAAAAGGCTAATATAAAAAATCGCAGAATAATAGCCGAGATTGCTGATAAAATGTAGCGCGTACCTGAATCAAACAGCCTGCATTGTGGAAAAGATTCCAAACGAAGCCTTAGTAATTCGTGGCGGCCGTAATCGCCCAGAAGATATTCAACGTGCCACAGGAACCCACCCTAGCGGTATCACGGGAATTTCTGTAGAATGTGCAGTAGGATTGTCTGTAGCAGAGTTAGCAGCAACAATCCCCCACGGACAAGTTGGTGTGACCACAGTAGGCGAGGTTCGATCGTCCGATGGAGATGTCATCCGTACTTCTGGCAGAAGTTCAAATCATGCAACTCTAACTGGATTAACAGCAGAGCAAGCAAGCCTTCTGCTGACACCAACAATTCCCAATCCAGCACAGCAACCATCTTGATGAGAGTATAATTATGAGTCACCCTAGAATTTTTGCCGACTTTCATAATGCCGATGAACAAGGTCGCCTTCGTCTGAATTGCGTTGGGACTATCGAAGATTTGAGCCGCCAAAATATTAAGTTGCAAAATGGTAAATTGCTTACCCTCTATAGCGAAGAATTAGAAGTAGACGGCGCGGTACAATATTCTGAAGAGGAAAGTCTTTGGGTTGCAGTAATTGATTGGAAACAGATTAGACAGGTAGACGATATTATTCTGAGCAATTCTAGCTTACCTGAGAGCGGCATAGCTGTACCAATATCCTGACCAGCCAAATTAGGTGCGTTTAATCAGTGCTCGCGAGAGCCACCCGACAGGAGAGAAGAAACTATGAGTCAGGAATCTGAAGAAACAGTCAATGACGATATGAAACCTGAATATGATTTTTCAGGCGGTGTCCGTGGCAAATACTATGAAGCTTATACGCAATCCAGTAATGTGGTGATTCTCGACCCAGATGTAGCAGAGATATTTCGAGACTCTGCTTCTGTAAATGAAGCGTTGCGATTACTTGCAAAAATTGCCAAATCAGTCACGGTCTAATTAACGGTTTCAAAATTCTGCT
>JARCMA010000531.1 GCA_030248405.1 Microcoleus sp. MP8IB2.171 | reverse complement strand
TTAGCTAAATTTCCCGAATATTTTCAGCAATTAGAAAATGCTCCCGACGGCGAAGTTATTGAGTACGAATATCGGGTGCGCGATAGACAGAATTGTTGGCGCTGGTTAGTCAGCCGGGATATTGTATTTAGCAGAACAGACGAGGGGAAAATTCAGCAGCGTCTCGGTGCTGCTACGGACATTACAGAGCGCAAAATAGCCGAACAAGCTTTAGCAGAACAATTGAAACTTTCTTTATTCACAGCAGATGTGGGAATTGTTCTAACTCAAAACCAGACTTTGCCTGCAACTTTGCAATATTGCACCGATGCACTTGTGCGCCATTTGGATGCTGCCTTTGCTCGGATTTGGACGCTGAATCAAGAGGAAAATGTATTGGAGCTACAAGCAAGCGGGGGGATTTATACTCATATTGACGGCGCTCACAGCCGCATTGCTGTGGGTGAGTTCAAAATTGGTTTAATCGCCCGAGAGCAAAAACCTCACATCACTAATTGTGTGCAAGAAGATCCCCGAGTCAGCGACAAAGAATGGGCGAAACGAGAAGGAATTGTGGCTTTTGCTGGATATCCGCTAATTGTTGATAATCAGTTGCTGGGAGTAATCGCGATGTTTGCTCGCCAAGAGTTGAACGAATCAACGCTAATTGCTTTAGCGTTAAGTGCCGATGCGATCGCCCTGGGAATCAAGCGCAAACAAACGGAAATTGCTCTCGCCGCCCAAAAGCAAACTATGAGGGTAATTATTGACAACGCTCCGATCTGGGTGTGGATGGCAAATCCTAACGGGCGGATGTTATTAGTCAACAAAACTTTCTGCGAAGATGTGGCTGTATCCGAAGATGAATTTTTGGCAGCCTCTCACTATTCCGAAGTTTTAGGATTAGAAGCATCTGCTAACTGTATGGCATCTGACGCGCAAGCGTGGAGCCAAAATATTCCCTTTTATTCTGAAGAAATGCTCCAGTTGGCTGACGGTGAATATCACCATTTCGAGACAATTAAAACTCAGGTCAAAGATGATTCCGGTAACGCGATCGGCTTGATTGGTTTGGGTTTGGACGTGACGAAACAAAGAGAAGCTCAAAGACAGTTGCAAGAGTCGGAAGCTAGATTCCGCAAATTAGCCGAGCAGGAAGTGCTGCTGAACCAGCTAGCTAGCAATATCCGCGAATCTCTGGATTTAGATACTATTTTGGCGACAACTGTGCAGCAGATTCGCGAGTTGCTGCAACTCGATCGCTGTCAGTTTATTTGGTATTGGCCCGATGCCTCCCCGCCTGTTTGGGCAGTGCAATACGAGGCAAGAAATGCAGATTTGCCTTCGCTTTTGGGTTTAGTTCCTGCTGGTGTGACTGGTTCTCATGCCGAGCGGATTGCCAATTTGGAAATAATTCGGGTTGATGATTGTGAGACTGTTACCGATCCAGCAGAGCGGGAATTTTTCAGGTATATAGGATTCAATTCTCTGCTGGACATTCCCCTTCAAACATCTGCTGGTAAAATTGGGGTAATTTGCTGTAGCGCTTCTAGCAGCGTGCGGTGTTGGAGCGATGCAGAAGTGGAACTGTTAGTCGCAGTGGGCAACCAATTGTCGATCGCCATTAATCAAGCCGAACTTTACACTCAAAGCCTGGATTCAGCCCGGATAGCGCAAGAACAAGCTGCCAAACTCGAAGTAACTCTGTGCGAACTCCAGCAAGCTCAAACTCAACTCGTGCAGGCAGAAAAAATGTCTAGTCTCGGTCAGATGGTAGCAGGAATTGCCCACGAAATCAATAACCCGGTCACATTTATTTTCGGCAATCTTACCTACACAGAAGAATACACCACAAACCTAATGAAACTGCTGCAAATGTATCGAGATGAATACCCGGAACCTTCTCCAGCTCTTCAGGAAGAAATAGAGGTGTTAGAGTTAGATTTCTTGCTAGATGACTTGCCGAAAATGTTGTCTTCTATGCAGGTGGGAGCAACTCGCATCCGCGATATCGTGAGGAGTTTGCGGAATTTCTCTCGCCTCGATGAATCAGACATGAAAAAGGTTAACATTCACGAAGGCCTCGACAGCACATTGATGATTTTAGAACACCGTCTGAAACTTCAGCCCGTTAGCGTAGCCGGTACGGAGTACCATCGCCCAGCAATTCAAATCATTAAAGAATACGGACAATTGCCACTGGTGGAGTGCTACGCCGGACTGTTGAATCAGGTGTTTATGAATATTATCGCTAACGCTATTGACGTTTTACAAGAACCGCTCGAAAATCCGGGAATTATCCGCATTCGTACAGAGGTAGAAGGTACTGTCGCTGTGATTAGAATTGCTGATAACGGTGCAGGGATGACCGATCAAGTCAAGCAGCGGATATTCGACCCTTTCTATACTACAAAACCGATCGGTTCCGGGACGGGGATGGGTTTAGCGATTTCCCATTCAATTATTGTCGAAAAACATCAAGGTGAACTCAAGTGTTTATCGGTGGTGGGGAAAGGCACTGAATTTACGATCAAGATTCTGATTCAAAGCAGAGATAATTAAATTAGTGTATAGGTAAAATTAGTAGGTGATTGTGTTAAATAAAACCTATTTTCTTGTACTAATTTTAAGACTGATGCACCTACAGTCTACAAACATATAAAAGTTATTTTACAAGAAAACAGAAAAGTGTCTGGTGTGCAATAAGCACCAGACAACTAAAATTGATATGATATTAAAAATCTAAAATCTAAAATCTAAAATGGCATTACCTCCCGGCAGTTTCGGTTTACCCTTAATTGGCGATAGCCTCAAGTTTTTGCGAGATTCCCAATTTGCCAAAAAACGCCACCAGCAGCACGGGCCCATTTTCAAAACCAGCATTTTCGGACAGCCTACCGTGTTTATGTGTGGCCAAGAGGCTAATTTGTTTGTTTTAAGCAATGACAACCGATATTTTGTTGTGAGTTTTCCTCCGAGTACGAAAGCGCTTTTAGGGCCGCTTTCCTTGGCGCTGCAAACGGGTGCTAACCACCAAAATCGGCGCAAGTTGCTGTACCAAGCGTTTCAGCCGCGAGCTTTAGCCGGCTACATCGGCGCGATGGAAAATATCACTCAGCGCTATTTGGAAAAATGGGTCAAAATGGAAACCATGACTTGGTATCCTGAACTGAGAAATTATACTTTTGATGTGGCGGGTAAGTTGTTAGTAGGGATTGAAAATGGTTCGGAAACGGTGCTAGGACATAATTTTGAAATTTGGTCTAACGGTTTATTTTCGATTCCTTTAGATGTGCCGTGGAGTCAGTTTGGTAAAGCTAAAAAGTGCCGAAAGCTGTTGTTGGCAGAACTTGAAAAGATTATTCGCGATCGCCAACAAGGAACTCCAAGTGGCAATGATGCTTTGAGTTTGCTGATTTCGGCTCGCGATGACGAGGGAAATAGTTTGAGTTTGGAGGAGTTAAAAGATCAAGTGCTGTTGCTGCTGTTTGCGGGACACGAAACTTTAACTTCGGCGATCGCCTCTTTTTGTCTTCTCCTAGCTCAACATCCCGATGTGATGGCAAAAGTGCGGGCCGAACAGCAGCAGTTCCCCGCTAGGGAACCCCTAACATTGGAACAACTCAAACAAATGACCTATTTAGGGCTTGCTGAAAAAGCCTAAAACCCTTACATCAAAAGACTTTGGCTCGTTTGAGCGCTGAAAATGTGCAAAGATAGTAG
>JARCMA010000530.1 GCA_030248405.1 Microcoleus sp. MP8IB2.171 | reverse complement strand
TCATCGCTCTAAAAATGCTTTTATTTTTTCAATTTTATTGATCAATACAACCCGGTGGATTGAATAATTAGGGATGGATAGCAAAATAGCATTCTAACGAGACAAAGCGGTTGTTTTTAGCTTCCAACCATGTCGCTCAAAGATTTTGCAGAGTGCTTGGCAAGAAACATATTTCATAGAGATAACTCAATTAACTGTTTCTCCGGCGCAAGTTCATTTTGTTGAGTGACGACTTCTAGTCAACCCTGAACACCATCTTCAAGCATCTCTAACAATTGTTCCTAACTCTCTCTCTCTCTATGTGTAGCAACCTGGAAGTGCTGGAACTGAGCCGCACCATACGCCATCTTCTTGCCAGATAATCGCCTTAATCTTCATGATTAATCTATAATAGCTATCTGAACAGGATTTTAGTGCATCGCTTCAAAACTTGCTCCGGCGCGATCGCCCGCAGGTAATTTTGAAGTATTTGGTATTGAGTATTGCGATCGCTAGCTAACTCTTACCGTGATTTGTTCTGCCGCTGTCAACTACAAGCTCTGACAATCTTATTTCTGGGCGGATTTCTTAAACAGTTTGGACGCAGCACCTCTCAAAATGTGCGGTAGTAACTTTGGGCCCGGCAAGAAGACAATCCCTAACTGCTGCATTAATCCAAGTGCATCACCCTGCCCCCAATGCTCCGCGATTTTGCCGTTCTCGACTCGATCAATGTGCATAATCGCCAAGCTGATTTGTTTGCCCGTTGGCGGCAGACCCTGAAATTCTCCAAGGTGTGTTGCTGTGAAGGTTCCGCACGTCACTACTTTATCGCCTGCAACCAGGACCTCATCAAAAACGTGTTTACCCTGACTGAAAGCTAGATAAAATGACATCCCGAACTGCTTGAACCCCTCCCCGTCCAATGGCTCCGGGATTCCCGCCATGCGAGCAATAAAATTCGGCGCTAGAAGTTCTAAGGCTTGTTCCATTTTGCGATCGTCGAACGCTTTGTAGAACTGGAGAACAATTGTTTTGTTTTGGTCACTCAGCATACAGAATTTTGTTTTGAAGTAGATTGTAAAGCTTTGTTAAGCAAATTACACCGCATTGGGGTTTAATAATTGCTCTGATTATCAATTACCGCAAACTGCTCGATCGCCCTTGACAAAGATCGCACTCTTGGCATAACAATAAGGATAGAAACCCCAAGAGCGATCGCATTGAATTGAAGAGCGATCGCCCGCAGGTTATTTTGAAGTATGGGGTATTGCGATCGAGTGTGGGAAACTACCATTCATCCAATGAATGATTAAATATTACTTTGTAGTTTGAGGCAGCAATTGATTTAGTGCACCACACAAGTATCCTTTCACAGTGTCTTTACTTGCACCCACGCCACTCGGAAGGGTAAAGATCATCTCAACATTTAATAGATTGCCGTCCATTGAGGCAAATACGTCAATTGGCAAAGCGCGCTGAAATGCTGTTGCGGGATTTTCGGCTTTCATTACACCTGTACTAACATCGGTGCTGATAGTTTTGATGCTCTCGCGGGCCAAAATGGGTCGTAATTGGGAAAATGCTCTTTCTATCGATAATCCTTCAACCTGAACACGTGCAGAAAAGGCGGCACCATTCAAAAAGTCCCCCTTTTTTTGAAAGCTTTCCTCGCAGGTTGTGGCAACAGCGGGGGTGGCTAAACACATGAGAGCTAGAGTCAAGATGAGCGATCGCATATTAGCTTAGTTAGAAGAATGAAACAATCACCAAGATCATGATGCACCATCATAGGATTATTTGGCAAGTGATGCAAATGCCTTCGATGGTTTTTAGCATGAGTTGCAGTCCGGTTAGTATTCGCTGCTATTCTAGCAACTAGAGCAACTAGAAGAATTAAGGGTAAAGACTAAAAGGGCGATCGTACTGAATAGAAGATCGATTTAAGGCTGGATTCTCATTTCCCAACAGCATTTCGCTCGCTTCACGTAGGTTTGCTTGTAGCTCATCTAAAGTTTATCCTTGAGAATTCGCTCTCTTAAAAATCGGTAATATAGGCTACATATAAAGCAGTATCATGCTCTTCCGATCGACCGCACTGAACGTTATGATAACGTTAAACTCAAACAGCTTGACTTTCAAGCAAAATCCAATCAAATTAAGTTTAGCATCTATCAACCACTCTACGTGAAATCATTTAGATAGACGCTCCATGACACCAGCTAGAGATCCAGCAACGTTATATCCAATACGGCTCTCCCAAAGTCTAGCATTTGGATGTTTCGCACTCAGGTAATCAGCAGCGTGTAAACTATTTTCATCAACTTTATACTCGCCGGTTTCTATATCAATGATGACCATTTTGCCAATATTCTCTTCTAATTCAATTTTTTGGCGGATGGTGCTCTCATACAAATGTTTCGCACGACGCGCGACTTCTTCACGACTCAAAAGGATTGTTTGCATACATTCCCTCTTTTTTGTAACTTTTGATCCTATTATGGATATGATACCTCACTTACTCAGTTAGATCCCCCTTTCTGAAGACCGCACTCTTCGCAGAAAACGCTAGAAACTAAGAGGGCGATCCACCAAATGGTAATTTTGAAGTATTGGGTATTGCGAATGGCGCCATGAAGTTGTGCGACGGCAAATAACCGTGAACTGCTACATAACGCTGACCGAGTAGGCACGAATTGCCCCATCTACTGTCGCAATAGTCAGACCATTCTCTAAAGCTTGACAGATAAGCATTCTGTCAAATGGATCGCGATGTAATGGTGGCAGTTTAGCCAGTTGAGCTACGCTACTTTCATCAAGAGAAAGACTGACAATTTGATGAAGATCGCGCTGTTTGGGTAAATATGTTTCGGGATGCTCCGGCAGAGGTAACTTACCCAACTGGTACTTGACAATTGCTTCCCAGACTGAAACTGCACTCAAATAGACCTCATTATCTGGATCGCGAATTGCATCTCGAACATCTGTTGATAACTTGATGTCACCACTGATAAACCATAAAAAGATGTGCGTATCTAGCAGAATCTTCATTTACCTTCAAATGCACTGAGGATATCTTCCGGCAAAGGAGCGTCGAAATCATCTGGAACTGTAAACTCGCCTGCACACAAACCAAATGGTCGTAATTGCTTGCTGTTAGAAATAGGTCTGAGTTCCGCGATCGGCTTATCTGCTTGCAGGATAACAAAAATTGCACCTGCTTCCACTTGACGCAGATACTTTGAAGGATCGCGCTGAATTTCATCAACTGTCACACTTAACATAAAAATGCCTCAGTATCAAGCTCAAAAGCAGTTTCATGGTCTTTCTCAACAACCGCAGTGAACGTTCTCATAAAGTTAAACTAAAGTAGATGAAATAACCATTATAACTGAGATAGCAACCTGTCGTACTCTGCGTGTGAACCAACCCAAAACCAGATCACAGTATCTCCATCCAACTGACCAACGGCTCGATAGTTGTTGCTGATTCGAGCAGAGTATATTGGTAACTCTGGATGCACTTTTTTGAAACGCAAACTTGGATAATTTGGGTTTTCCTTGAACTGGCGATATGCGTCGCGTGTTTGCTCTTGAACTTGTTTTGGCAGTGCCGCAAAAGATTTACGGAATTCGGCTGTAGTACGGGATTTCACAATGTTTCTGGATCGAGTTTTTGGGTTTTACCTGCCTGATATTCAGCCATTGCAGTCGCTGCAAGTTTGGCAAGAGCATCGGGAGAACTAGCAAATGCTCGATCCCATATTAGATCGTCTTGAAGTTCTTCCAAAATCATTGAGGCGATCGCATCTTGCTCGCTGGCAGGCAAGGTTTTCAACTTAGCGATCGCACGCTCCAGTAACTCAGTCATGGCTAGCACACTCTTAGAATCAAAATGGCATCTTATCTATTATCGCTTCTTCCTGGCAAATCGATATCTAGAAAGCGGAGCTATCTACGTCGCAAATTCGGGAAAATACTGGTCTACAAAGTCCATCACCTTTTGAAAGTGGAGAATTCCTTCCTCTGGCCTTAGTACCCCATACTCTTCGCCTCGACGAGATCTAAGTTTCCAATTATCGGAGTTTTTTAGATAAACCTGTGCGTAATCTGTTCCATGCCTGCGATCTAACCACCATAATGCTCCAATAGCCCATTCTTGGTCGTATTGTCGATCGCCCGCGGGTAAGTAGGTGTCGAGATAAGAGCGCAAAACTCTTACCGATTCAGCACCGTCAAAACGAGCTAATGCAAAACAATGAAATTGTCCTGCATAACAAGTTTGACTTGGAATCAGTAAAGTTTCAATTTTATTGAGGTGGTGGGAAAGCCGACCAATTCCACAAAGCCAACTTGCTGTAATTGTATCCTTCCAATTACCGTTATACATCTGGATCGTTTCTTCCTCAGTTACTTCATATAGAGCAACTGTCGTCGAGTCCACAAAGGCATCTAAATCTTCTTTGCCAAGCCCTAAAAAGTTACCGTATAAAACATTGATATAAAGTGGCTTAACATAACGTTCTCGAATATAGTCAGTCATGCTGTATTGTTATTATTTTTTTTGAGTCGTGACAATATAGAAAATTTCATTTCCATCAGCGTTCATCTGTGTTTATCTGCTGAAATCTGCGGTTTAAAAATCCCAATCTAATCGATTTACTGCGATCCGGTATATAGAAAACCCCCAAACCATTTTAAAAATCAAGTTTGGGGGTTTTCTTCCTAAGTCCAGTGCAAATTATAACTTGCTCGGTTCGATCGCCGGAGCGCGCAGAGCCACTGTTTTATCAGCAGCTTTTGCCACCAGAGACGGTACAGAAGCCCGCAACTTTGCAGTCAACTGTGAAGTAGTCGCATCGTAAACCTGAGTCAGCATTTTCGGATACAAGCCAATACCAATAATCGGCACTAACAGAGCTGCAATAATAAACACTTCTCGCGGTTCCGCATCCACCAACTCTTCGTGTTCCACCAATTCCTTATTTTCCGGGCCGTAGAAGATTTCCCGCAGCATTGACAGCAGGTAAATCGGAGTCAAAATTACGCCGACAGCCGCTAGAAATATTACACAGACTTTAAACACCGGATTGTAAGCATCGCTGGTTGCAAAACCCACAAATATCATTAATTCTGCTACAAAACCGCTCATTCCCGGCAAAGCCAAAGAAGCCATAGAGCAAGCAGTCCACATGGCAAAAACTTTACGCATTTTCTTGCCGACACCGCCCATTTCGTCGAGCATGAGGGTGTGGGTGCGATCGTAAGTGCATCCTACCATGAAGAACAAACTCGCCCCTATCAAACCGTGGGAAATCATTTGCAGCATTGCGCCGCTAACACCCAAATCGGTAAACGAAGCTATCCCAATCAGCACAAACCCCATGTGCGAAATCGAAGAATAGGCAATTTTTCGCTTCAAATTGCGCTGAGCAAAAGAAGTCAAGGCGGCGTAAACAATGTTCACGACACCCAAAATTACTAAGAGGGGTGCGAAAGTAGCGTGAGCATCGGGGAGCATTCCCGCATTCATCCGCAGCAAGGCGTAGCCACCCATTTTTAGCAGAATTCCTGCTAGCAACATATGGGCGGGTGCGGTGGCTTCGCCGTGAGCGTCAGGGAGCCAAGTGTGGAGGGGAAAAATTGGCAGTTTGACGCCGTAGGCTATTAAGAAACCTGCGTACAAGAGCAATTCTATATTGGGGGCGAAGTCTTTAAGCGCGATCGCCCGCATATCGAAAGTCACGGTATCGCCGTAAAACGCCATCGTCAGCGCGCCCAGCAAAATAAACAGCGAACCGCCTGCAGTGTACAGGATAAACTTAGTTGCTGCGTAGAGGCGTTTCTTGCCGCCCCAAATTGACAAAATCAGGTAAATCGGGACTAATTCCAGTTCCCAAACTAGGAAAAACAGCAACATATCCTGTACGGCAAAAACTGCGATTTGTCCGCCGTACATGATCAGCATCAAAAAGTAAAAAAGCTTCGGTTTAAATGTGACAGGCCAAGCTGCTAAAGTAGCCAGCGTAGTAATAAAACCAGTCAGCAAAATCAGCGGCATCGACAAACCGTCAGCACCCACCGACCAATTTAAATCGAGTTGCTGCACCCAACTATAGCTTTCTACCAGTTGCAAATCTGGATTGCTGAAGTCGTACTGAGTATAAAAAGCGTAAACAAGCAGAGCAAAATCGATCAAACCTACAATTAGTGCATACCAGCGCACCGTCTTGCCATCCTTGTCGGGAATCAAAGGAATCAGCAAGGACGCAGCAATGGGAAACAGAATTGTTGTTGTTAACCAGGGGAAATTAGCTGTATCCATTGCGTTTTAAAATAAGCCGTCAGTTATTAGGTTTAAACACATTTTGACAGTTTTGGTGTAAATTTTATACTTTCTTTATACGAAACGTTTGTTTTTGCTATATTTGTGACAATTTGTGCGATCGCACAAATTGAGTTTAATGCAAGATTTATTTCTATTGGCTAATTGTCAATTTTAAGTTATTGAGCTAATACCTTTTCTGCAAATATCTTCTGGTGGGGATACGGCAATCCCTCCGCTTCGCTTCGCCCAAGGCGTGTCTGCTTAACTTGCAACACCTTTGTATCTCTCGTTTATTGCTGAGGCCCGATCCCCCCTAACCCCCCTTAAAAAGGGGGGGACAAGACTCTGCTCAAAGTCCCCCTTCTTAAGGGGGATTTAGGGGGATCAGACCTCGGCAGTAAACGAGAAAGACAAAAGGTTTCAGGCGATTGTTGACACCAATAGGCATTGCTGTTTCTCGACAGATTTAACTGACTCCAGAAACGATCGCAAAACCCAGAACTGCGACAAACACAATCAGGGCATAAAATTGAGCGCGGCCGCTTTCAAAGTATTTCAAACCCTCGCCAGTAACCAGAGTCAGAAACCCTGTCAAGTTGACCACACCATCGACAACTCGCAAATCCACTTCCATGACTTGCCGCGCTAAACGGCGGCTGCCTTTGACGAAGAGAACTTCGTTGATATCGTCGAGATACCACTTGTTGAGAGAGAACTCGTAAAGCGGTTTGATTTTTTGGGCGATCGCACTTGGGTCGATTTTTCGGCTCAAATACATCAGAGAAGCCAAAGTAATGCCCAGTAAAGCAATACCTACAGAACTTCCACCCATGATTAAAAATTCCGTCAAATCGAACTCCGCAGCGTGTGCCAAAACTTCTTCCAGAGACTCCCCTGGCGCGCGCACAAACTGCTCGAAATAATTGGCAAACGGCGTACCGAGAAAACCGATAAACACTGAAGGTACAGCCAACAACACCAACGGCAAAGCCATTGTCAGAGGAGATTCGTGAGGAAAATGGTCGTGTTCGTCGTGACTTTCGCCAGTGGGTGCCAATTCCTTAACATTCATCGCTCCAGGGCCGAATACCAAACCTGGTTGCAGAAGTTGTTGCTTGATAGCGTTGTCATTGCCTCGGAATTCGCCCTCAAAGGTGCTGAAATACATCCGAAACATATAAAACGCGGTCATGCCCGCAGTCAGCCAACTCACAGCCCACAGAGCGGGATTAGCGTGAAAAGCTTGGGCGAGGATTTCGTCTTTTGACCAGAAACCTGCAAAGGGCGGAATGCCGCAGATTGCTAAATTGCCGATTAAAAAGCAAGAAGCGGTAATCGGCATATATTTCCGCAAGCCGCCCATGACTCTCATGTCTTGAGCCACAGCCGGGTTGTGGCCGACGACATCTTCCATGCCGTGAATGACTGAACCTGAGCACAGGAACAGCATTGCTTTGAAGTAAGCGTGGGTCATTAAGTGGAAGAGTCCGGCACTGTACGCGCCGACTCCCATTGCCATTACCATGTAGCCCAATTGGGAGATGGTGGAGTAGGCGAGGCCTTTTTTGATGTCATTTTGGGTAATTGCGATCGACGCACCCATAAATGCTGTAAAACAGCCCGTACAGGCGATCAAATTCATGACGACTGGCAACCCTTCAAACACTGGGTACATCCGAGCGATCAGGAATACGCCGGCGGCTACCATTGTCGCAGCGTGGATTAAGGCAGAAATCGGTGTCGGGCCTTCCATTGCGTCTGGGAGCCAGACGTGGAGGGGGAATTGAGCGGATTTGGCGGCTGGGCCCAAAAAGATCAAAACGCCGAAGATTGTGGCTAGAGTCGCGCTCAAAGCACCGGATTCGACTAGGGAGTGCAGGCGATCGCCCATCACCTCAAATTCAAAGCTGCCGGTGGCCCAGTAAATGCCGAGGATGCCCAGCAGCAAGCCGAAGTCGCCGACGCGGTTGGTGACGAAGGCTTTTTGGCAGGCGTCTGCTGCGGGTTTGCGATCGTACCAAAATCCGACTAGCAGGTATGAACACATACCTACCAATTCCCAGAAAATGTAAATCTGAACGATGTTCGGGCTGATTACTAGACCTAACATCGAGGCGCTGAAGATGCTCAGGTAGGCGTAAAAACGCACGTACCCGTCATCGTGTGCCATGTAGCCATCGGTATAAATCATCACCAAAAAGGCGACCGTGGTGACGATCGCCAGCATTACCACCGTCAGGGGGTCGATGATATAGCCCATGTTTAGCGAGAAGTCGCCAGCAGAGGCCCACTCAATAGTGCGGGTGTAGGGTTCGTGGCCCTGTATTTGACTCCACAGCAATGCGAAAGACATTACCATTGACCCTGCCAGCGTGGAGACGATGAAGATCGCATTCGCTTGTCGGAGTTTGTTGGTAGCCTGGTTAAAGGTGATTAAGCCTAAACCTACTAGCATTGCGCCTGCCAGTGGCAGGACTGGAATCAGCCAAGCGTATTGATAAAGCAGTTCCATGAATGATATGTTGTTTAAAGTTTCTACTAGATATTGCCAAAACTGTAAACAATTGTGACACACGCCTGCGCCACTGGGCAAAAATACTCGCTGCAATTCTTAAGATCAGATAAGACGGCGGTTGAAACCGCGTCTACAAAAACGAAGTCCGCCTCCGCGGACTGAATAAAATTACGTTTTACGTAATTTTCACCGCCTTTTCTTCAACCCGCGGAGGCGGGTTTTGTTTGTATAGACGCGGTTTCAACCGCCCGGTCTTCTTTAAATCTATGCCAAAAGATAGACAGACAAATGTCGCAGTCCTGTGATTCCAAGACTGCGATATTTATTTTGGATCGGATGGTCGATCGACAAATGGGGAATTTCTAATGCTTTCTACGCAAGAGCCGAATGCTTTGTACACAAGAGCCCAATGCTTTGGAAACGTTACCTGTTAAATGCTTCCTGCGGTTGCATTCGTTGAGTTTGGGAAGACCTTTGAGTGGCCAGCATCCAGGAATCGAGAGTGCGCCGCAGTTCCTCGCGTCCTTGATAATGTTCAAATCTAAATCGAGCTTTGTCGCCCTCAAACAAAATCAGCGTCGGCAGACTTGTCAATCGATAAGTGCTAGCCAACTTGAGACATTGATCGGCATTCACCCCTAGGAGCTTGACTTTTCCTGCCCACTGTGACTCAAATGTCGTAATCGTAGGGTCGATCGCGCGGCACAAACCGCACCAAGGTGCCCAAAAGTGAACTAAAACGGGGGTAGAGGCTTGAAATACCTCTTGTGCAAAAGTGCGTTCGCTAACCGACAACACCATGATCCCTCAAAATTTAATAATTTTTTTCTATCCTAGGGATCATGCTACCAGTCTATGTTCCCAGTGACACGCATCAAAAAAGGATGAATTTTCCACAACAGGCCCGTAAAAATAACTACACCTACGTAGGAAGGGCGCATAAACTCAAGCAAATCAAGGGTTTGACGCTTTTGCAGGATTGCCAAAAATGGAATAATTGAGGTGCGAGATTTGATGGTTTCAAAGGATTCGCCAAAACGAGCTCGCAGCCGACTGTCGCCGTGCCACACTCCGAACAGGTGGTGAAGTATCAAACCGATGGAAGTGACGAGGGTAAAGCTAGTGCCAATCCACAGGGTGTGGGCCACACACCAAATCACCTGTCCCACCATTTGCGGGTGACGGGTGATGCGAATGATGCCCGCTTCGTAGAGGTGAACTTCGGGCTTTTGGATGGCAGCAATTTCTAGAAGGTTGAAAGTTGCTGGGTACAGAAACAGAAAGGAAATTGCCGAAAGTATCCAAACTATGGGTTTAACTGCCGGCACGCCCTGTACTTGCCAAAGCTGCACGCCGTCGTAGCGGTGGTTGAAAAAGTAGACAACCAAAATCACCGCCAGCGGCAAACTGACAAGGGCAAACAAAACGCGGTAAAGTCTCGGCCCGATTAGCTTTTCACCTTTCGGGCGGAGGGCTGCTAAACCGCTGTGGGCGATCGCAAAACCGAATAAAAGTCCGAGAATAACTAAGTGGGAGTCGAGCGCCAAGTCGATCGTCATCGTAAATATTAAGAAAAGTTATTGATTCTCTGCCAAATTGTGTCACAAAGTATCTATGGGATCATTCAGCGGTTATCAGTCATTGGTCATCAGCCGGCACTCAACTGTTTAAAAAGTTAACTGACAACTGACAACTGACAACTGACAACTGACAACTGACAACTGACAATTTAGATATATGTCTGACCTTCCTTTCACTTTAGACCAGTTACGCATTCTCAAGGCGATCGCCTCTGAAGGAAGCTTCAAACGCGCCGCCGACAGCCTCTACGTATCCCAGCCAGCAGTTAGCTTGCAGGTGCAAAACTTAGAGAGACAGTTGAACGTACCGCTGTTTGACCGGGGGGGGCGCAGGGCGCAACTAACCGAAGCTGGACACCTGCTGCTGAGTTACGGCGAGAAAATTTTATCGCTTTGTCAAGAAACTTGTCGAGCTCTGGAAGACTTACAAAATCTCCAAGGCGGTACTTTGATTGTCGGCGCATCTCAAACAACGGGCACCTATTTGCTGCCCCGGATGATTGGGATGTTCCGCCAAAAGTACCCGGATGTAGCGGTACAACTTCACGTACACTCTACCCGCCGCACGGCGTGGAGTGTGGCCAACGGGCAAATCGATTTGGCAATTGTTGGCGGAGAAATCCCTACGGAACTTGTAGAAGCTTTAGAAATTGTTCCTTATGCTGAGGACGAATTGGCTCTGATTCTCCCGCCGTCTCACCCGATGGTACAACAAGAAAGTATCCAAAAAGAAGACCTTTATAAATTGCAGTTTATTTGCCTGGATTCGCAGTCTACTATCCGCAAAGTCATCGATCAGGTGTTGACTCGCTGTGGAATTGACACGCGCCGCCTGAAAATTGAGATGGAACTAAATTCGATCGAAGCAATTAAAAATGCTGTTCAGTCGGGGCTGGGTGCTGCTTTTGTGTCGGTTTCGGCGATCGAAAAAGAGTTGCTTATGGGCGTTTTGCACAAATCTCAAATGGATGAAGTTTTGGTAACTCGGATTTTGTCGTTAATTTACAACCCCAACCGCTACCGTTCTAAAGCTGCAGAGGCTTTCAGCAATGAAATTTTGCCCCAGTTTGCTACTTATTCGACCATCCCGGAGAAGAAAGAACCTCCGGCCCTCGATTTGGGATTTATAGAAATAGGAACTCCCAACTCGGCGGGAAGTTAATTTCTTAGGTCGCTGGCAGTTAGTTCGCGGTTAGTTGAGAAATCTAAATCTGGTTTAACCATCACTTTTTCTTCCTTCTTCCCTTTTCCTTCTTCCCTCTTACTTCTTCCCTCTTCCTTCTTCCCTCTTCCTTCTTCTTAGCAAACAAAAATGGAAGTTTACTGCACCCGACCGGGCTGCCCGCGCCCTCAAAACTATTTTCCCGACCTCGATGACAGTTCGCTGCTGAAAACCGTGCAGCAAAAGTTTTGCACGACTTGCGGGATGCCCCTGATTTTGAGCGGGCGCTATTTGCCCGTGAGGTTGTTGGGTCAAGGCGGTTTTGGGGCGGCATTTTTGGCCAGAGACCGCTATACTCCGGCGATGCGGCAGTGCGTTGCTAAACTTTTGCAGCCGTCGGTAAGTCTGACTCCGCCCCAGCTAAAAATCGCTCAAACTCTGTTTGAACGGGAAGCGGCGGTGCTGGAAGAACTGGGAAACGAACATTCCAAAATTCCGAGTTTGCTGGCTTTTTTTGAGCTGACTGTTCCGAGTTTGCAGCCGGGAAAAAACGATCAGTTTTTCTATCTGGTTCAAGAATTTATTGACGGTAAAAATTTGGAGGATGAACTAGCTGTTAAAGGCAGGTTTTCGGAGGCGGAAACGGTGGAGGTGCTGCGGGAAATTTTGAAGGTTCTCGATTTTGTGCACTCTCGCGGTTCGATTCACCGGGATATTAAACCTGCTAATATTATGCGGGCTAAAAATGGTCGGCTTTATTTATTAGATTTTGGGGCTGTTAAACAAGTAACACAAAGTGTTGGGAGTGCAAAAGCTTCGACTGGTATTTATTCTTTGGGTTATGCTCCGCCAGAACAGATGAGCGGACAAGAAGTTTATCCAGCAACGGATTTTTATGCTTTGGCTGTGACTTGCATTAGTTTGCTGAGTGGTTTGCAGCCGACGGAGTTGTTTGATAGTTATAGAAATGAGTGGAATTGGCGATCGCGCGTGCAGGTAAGTTCGCGTTTGGCTGAAGTTCTCGATCGAATGTTATTATCAGCTCCCAGCCAGCGTTTTCAATCTGCGAGTGAGGTGGAAGCGGCTCTGATGTCTCGGCCTCAACAACATTCTCAACCACCTACAGTTGTGGTGGCGCCACCTCCGATACCTCTTCAACCGACTCTGCCTCCTCCTGTACGGGTTCCTGCAACACCTCCAGGAGGGCTGCAACCTTCGCAGAGAGCGACTTTTTCGATTTGGGAGGTTTTGTCGGGGGCGGCGTTTACGGGTTTTGAGGGGGGGTTGCTGGCGATCGCCCTGACGAGTTTGTTGCCCTCTCCTGGCTTGAGTATCGGATTGTTGGGGATGATTGTGGCGGGTTTGATTTACTGCCAGTACCGCAGGGCGATCGAACAAACTGAGATGTTGATTATTGGCGCAGGTACTCTGGCTTTGCTGTGGTTTTTCCCGGCTTTGCAGACGGCGGCACTTGCGATTTATCCGAATTCTCCGATCACTGGTGTGTTATTTGTGGGATGGTTGGGTGCTTTGGGTGCGATCGCTGGAACAGCTATTTTTCGCCTAATTTATAAGTTACTTTCAAACGTTTTTTAATGTAATAGTCATCTCCAGAAAAGCCTGTTTTGAACAGGCAAGATGCCTGTTCCACAATAATTATGGGAGATGTCTAATTTAAAATGCAGACTCACAAGTCTATCTACCCTAATTGGGTGATTGCTTGGGGCCCAGAAGCCCGATCGCACCCTGCGACTTGGGAAACCCCCGGTTTTGCCATAATCGGCGCTGAACCCACCTTCAGCCCCAATCAGCGATTTGTGCTGGTAGGTGACTTTTCCTTCGATCGCACCCCAATACTCAAACAACAGATTGATACCGATGGATTGACCGATTTGGCGATCGTCGGGCGGCTGTGGGAACAGTCGGGGACTGAAACTCTGAGCTTGCTGTCAGGACAATTTGCCCTGGCTGTGTGGGATCTAGAGGAGAAAACCTTGTGTCTGGGGCGCGATCGCGTGGGAGCCAAAACGCTCTATTACACCCGTACAGGAACGACTCGCTGGATTGCGCCTCGACTGCGATCGCTCAATCCGTATCACGATCGAGAACTTGATTTAGTTGCTTTGCGCGACTACTTGTGCTGTGCGTTTGTACCCGGAGCACAAACGCTGTGGGAAGCGGTGCGAGAGTTGCGGCCCGGTAGCTACCTGTACTTACCGGATGTTGAGGCGCAGAGATACTGGCAGCCACAGGAGCAAATTACTAACGCCGATCGCCCTTTGGAATGGCACAGTCAACAAGTGCGATCGCTCTTGGAACAACTGGTGCAAGAAGGGCTACCAGCCGGGGAACCAGTCGCAGCATACCTTTCGGGTGGTATTGATTCAAGTTGCGTCACGGCGATCGCCACAAGGCTGCACGATCGTCCGGTACACACTTTTTCAATGCACTTTGGCGCCCAATATCCGAACGAGATTGAATTTGCCAACATCGTCGCAGCACATTGTGGCAGTGATCACCACGTTTTGGAAGTTTCGCCACAGCAAATTTGGGAGTTGCTGCCGGAAACGCTGGCGGCAATGGATGATCCGGTGGGGGAAGGCTTGACGGTGCCAAATTTGCTGCTGGGGCGATCGGCAAAGCAATTCGCAGACGTGGTATTAAATGGGGAAGGTGGCGATCCGTGCTTTGGCGGGCCGAAAAATAAGCCGATGCTGCTGAATAGTTTGTATGGTTCGATTCAGGGTAAACCAGATCCGATCGCAGCTTACTTGACTTCGTTTCAAAAATGCTATGTGGATTTACCACGTTTGCTGAAGCCGGAGGTTTGGAATCAGGTTAAAGATGCGCCTTCGGTGTTTGCTGAGGAATTGCAACAGACAGAAACGACTTTTTTGAATCGGTTGATGCGGCTGAATATTGAGTATAAGGGAGCCGATTACATTTTAACTAAGGTAAACAATCTGACGGCTGCTGCGGGGCTAAAAGCTCGATCGCCCCTATTCGATCAGCGGATGGTGGCGCTGAGTTTGCAAATTCCCCCAGAATACAAGCTTTCGGGCGCGCAGGAAAAGGCTGTACTCAAGGCTGCTGTTGCCGATTTACTGCCAGATGTCATTGTCAATCGTCCGAAAAGTGGCATGGTAATGTCGATGCAGCAGTGGTTTTTGAGGGATTGGCAGCGCCAAGCGCGATCGTTGCTGCTGAATCGTCATGCGGCGATCGCGCCTTACCTCGATCAAACACTAATCCGCGAGTGGCTAAACTATCGTGGGGAAGTTTTTCCCCGCTATGGGCTGAAGCTTTGGCTGCTGGTGACGCTGGAAATTTGGTTACAAGTGAATCGCCGTTAGGATCGCGAATTAAATAACTTACAATTTTAATT
>JARCMA010000529.1 GCA_030248405.1 Microcoleus sp. MP8IB2.171 | reverse complement strand
GTAGAGGGGATTATCGAGATTGAGCGGGCTAGGGCCGATCGCACTTTAAACTTTACCATTGGTACAGTGGGCGTGGGCATTGGCACCAGCGGAGTCGCCGCCAGCATCTACGCCAGCCAAATCAACAGCCCCGCTAGCCCGCAAAATCCCATGTCGGCGCATCAAGTTCTCGTGTTGAGTCTGCTTCTGGGAATTGCAGGAGGCTTAGTCAGTGCGGGTTTATTAAAATTGCTTGACAGAATGCGGGGAGGGAAATGAACAATTCTGAGGATTTCTGTTAGTTAGCAGGCTTGACATCTTCCCACCAAACCTGGACATAGGGCCAGAATATTTTATCATCATCCAGCTTGACTGTCACTTCATAGCGATCGATCTGCGTGAGTTCGCCCGTTTTACCATTCAACTGCAATTGTTTGGGATCGTCGGTGCAAATTTCTACCTTTTGATTCAACAATGGTAGCATCTGCTTTGAAGAACCCTCAAACGGATTTTTGCCTCTGAGCACGTAGCCACCAATCAAAGATAGGTACATTAAAGTTAGGAAAAATACTGTACATACAGTCACAATTAACAGTGTTTTTTGTTGCGACAAATTGGTATAAATACTCGCAACTCCTACTACCATAGTTCCGCAAAACAACAAACTTGGCAGCAACAGCCCATCTCCCAGAAATAGGCTACAAAAAATCATCAGCGGTATCTGACAACCAAATAATGCAGCCACCCAACTCCATCCAGTTAGCAATGATTCAGATAGCAGCCAATTCATTGCTACAGTAAGGGCGATCGCAATTCCTATGGCCCGAACTGATATCCCAGAATCGTAATATCTGACGGGAAGAACTACAAAAAAGAATGTAGCATAAGCAACACCCGCCAAACCTAAAGCCAATCCACTAATTATTTCGTTCCAGTTCAACATTGTTAAGAGACTTTGTTAAGTCGATCATTTAGGGTCGATCGACTTAACGAACTGTTGCACAGGCTGCGGTAGAGCCGGCACAAAAGTCTTTCTAAAACCCTTAACATCGAACACTCGCCACAAAATACCGATCGCTACCGTCAAGAAAAATATCGCTCCCAAAAAATTGAACAGGTTAGACAGAAAACCGCTGTCCCTTTTTTTCGGAGCCGTAATATGTTTGATGCGATATACAGCCGGCTCGTAATCTCTGGACTCCTCGCGACTGGGTACCGGCTTTTTGGCGCGCGAACTCGCACGGGGGCTCCCACTCAAACCCATTTGATTAGTTTTAGTAGAACTGCTGGGCGATTTCAACTCGGAATCGCCACGCATCGTGAACTTGCTAGTAGATGTCCCGGTTTTGCCAACAGCGGCATCCTGTATTCTACTGTTAGAGCGTTGAGTCGATTGCCGATCGGCGAGGGTACGCATCAAACTTTGCAATTGCTGAGTCGCCGCCGGCGGGCGTTCCCCTTTCCTCGCCCAATTTAACAGCATGGCCCCGGTAATCCCGCAGAGATTCGTAGCGCCTACAGAAGCCAGCCGCTTCAGCAGAGGCTGGCTGTTGGACACAAAAATCACCAATGCGTCCGGGTGTTCGGTCGCCAAACCGTAAACGCACTGAGCCGTCGCCACTACCAGCATTGCTGGCTTGCTTTGATTTTTGATTGAAGGTTCGAGAGCTCGGTGTGTTTCCTGAGCGTCAGTTGCAATCCAGCCACTGTCGGCAAAAAATCGCATAAACTCTCTAGCTACTTGCTCTTGAGCTTTTTCCACCGCTTGCCCTGTCAGACGATCTATTTCGTCGTACACTACTTCCGGGATATAGCAAGTTCCCACCTTGGCATATTCTTGCCACACTTGGGTTCTGCCAGTCATTAAAACATCTGCATCAAAAGTTACCAATACAGGAGGAAGTTGATTAGCCATGACTTTATCCTATAGGCTTAGATAAGTTATTTAAACTTAATCGCTCAAGTTTAAACAAATTTTGGGTTATAAAAAAATCAACTTTTGGTAGTAGATAAATTGCCCTGGGCGCGGGTCTTAATTGGAAATTAGTAGTTAGGAACCCGATCGCCCTTCAGTTCCCCAGTTCGATCGGTCAATTCCTAGATTCCACTAATTTACCGCAACCCAAGAGCCTATTACCAAAGATGCCCGACTACTGCTAGTTCCCGATGCCCAGACGGCCAGCCAAAGCCGGAGTCAACGGCAACAGGGCAGCAATCATCAAGAACAAAGCTAGCAAACCCAAAGCCGCGCGAGCGTCGTCAGGCTCAGTCAGCTCGTTGAGGCTCGGCCGTTCCAGATTCCGCTGTAAAATCAGAATCACGATCGCCCAATACAGAGCCAAAGGATTAACTAAAGAAACGATGGCCAGCACCACAAAAGTCGCCAAAGTAGTGCGACTGGCTATTTTCCGACCGTAGATGGCTTGCACGATTCTACCCCCGTCCAACTGTCCCGCCGGCATCAAATTAATCGCCGTTATTACCAAGCCCAACCAACCGATAACTACCAGCGGGTGAACGTCAACAATCTGCTGCTGCAACGCCGAACCCAAAACCACTTTTGCCAAAGTTCCCACCAAAACCGAGCCCTTGAAAAATTCTGCAGGAATTTGAAACAAACTGCCGGGGTGAGACAGCAGCAAACCCGTTACCAGCATTAGCAGAGAAACTATTCCCCCAGCCGCTGACCCGGCAAAAGCGATGTCAAACAAAACTTTACGGTTGGGCAGCAGCGACTCAAAACGGTCGATCGCCCCAAAACAACCTATCTGCAAAGTTGGTATAAAAAACGGCCAACTCAAGCCCACCTTGTACCGATTTGCCAGCACTCGGCGAGCAATTTCCCCAGAGCCTAAAACCGCCCAAATTCCGGCTGCAATTGGCAGAACTTCTAGATATCTAGCCGGCGAGTTAAAGAAATCGAAACCTAGCAGCAAACCGCCTGTCTCTAAGCTAGTAGCAATTGTTGCTAGCAGCAGCACGACTGCTAGGATTTTTTGAGACACGGTCGTTGGCTGCGGGTCGTTGGTGCTGGGCAAGATAATAACTACCGGCTTGTCGTCCTGATTTTCTACTAAAAATAGGCGGTAGCGATCGTTTAATTTTTCTTCCAAACTTGCCGTCAAACGTGAGTGTACTTGTTCTGGGTCTCCCCGGAGATTGCCTTTGAGAATTACCCCATCTTGATAGGGAATTGTTTCTGTGGCAAAGAAAGTATCAATTCCAAATATGCCTTTAATAGCCTTGAGGTCTTCCACTGGAACGGGAATTATTTCTGATTCATTATTCGCAGGCGAGGAAGTGACGATTTTAATGGTTTCTGGGCCTGGTGGTCGCTGCGACTCAGGAGCGGAGAAAGCATCGCTTTGGGACTTTACCTCAGCAGCATCCGGCCGGGGCAGCACTGCATCCGATGCAGCCTTACGCAATTGCCGGCCCAGATAAATGTATAATCCCGTGGATGCCACCAGCAGCAACAATACCGCAACTAGATTGAGGTAAATTCCGGCGCCGAACAAACCAAAGAACAGCAGCCAGGGACTCATCAGCGCAACAGACTGCAACCAAGCCAAAATTCCCAGTTTGCCAAAAGGTCTGGCGCGATAAAATCCCCAACCCAGAATTCCCAGAGCAACCAATACGAGCGCAATTGTTGCCGTATTTTCCGATGCAACTATAGGCATTCCGCTTGCTTGCGCGAATAGGGGCTTTAATCGGTCGATCGCGCTGCGGTCGAGTAATAGCATTAAATTTTGGGGAATATGAAATAGAGTTGTTGGGAACATATCCAAACCTATCGGAAACTAGCCTGATTACTAAGGATAACCCCTGAGGGCTACTCGGCCCACAACCTGCTGCTGGTGCTGTTTGAACATCAAAGGCTCCAGGCTATTGACACAATAGACTTTTTATGATATCACATCGGCTGTGGCAAGCATATACTCAGAAGGGTAGCAGTGTCGATCGCCCAGAAGCAGGCAGATTCGCCCAGTTTGGCAGGCGGGGCTTTTGTAAGGATTCGGGCATCCGAAACAAATCCGAAGCAAATAAGATCTCAGCCGCTCTTTACTTGGCGGCAGAAAATAGCTGAAACCCTTGATATCATTAATTTTGCTTAACGGGTACGGCAGGACTTGAACCTGCGGCTCGCTGCTTAGAAGGCAGCTACTCTATCCAACTGAGTTACGCACCCAACTCAAAAATCGCTAACAAGATTATTGTATAGGTGTAGTGTGCGATCGAGCAAGTAAATTATGTGATGACTTACGCAGAAACCGCTTTGATCTACAAAAATATGGCGTGCAGCGCGATGGTTCGGGAAAAAAAACCAAGGTGATGAGAGTGCCTGTGCCTCCAAGACTGTATCTGACACAAGCTGGAGGGACTCACCTGCAAACAGCACAATTGTAAATTTACAATCAAAACTTGGTAGGACGTGAACTCGGGTCAGTAACTCTTGGCTCAAGCCACTGAGCTTGTAAGAAAAATCGAACCAAGCTGTACTGACCCACCGAAGTCTTCACTGACTACGTTATTGGGGTCACGACACCGGAGAATGCGACGCTAGTTTTCCGCTCTGTCGCTTGTAGCTAAACAGTTTTAAAGTCACTGAAACACTGCTGCGAGCAACGACAAGCCTTTATAACCAAGGCACAAAGCGAACATTACCCCGAAAGGGTGAAGGAGGCAAGCATACCTCCAAGAGGGGCAACCATACCCCTCTCCCCGCAAGGGGATTCAAGGCGGTTGAAACCGCCGGATCGTTTTCCACGAGCGGGCTGAAGCCACTGAGTTTCTCACTTATCGAGTATTTTTATGACTAATTTGCTGATATTGAGTTATGTTGGCTAACATTCTGCTCGACTTGATATTTGATAAAAATGTGGTAGAACTAGGATTGAAAGACTCAGGTGAAAATCCCTGATGGTACGGAGCCTCTATATAAGCTTCCTCTACGGCATCAAAGCAAAACAGTCAATCGCCCGCTCGGCACGAGCGCGAAAATCAAGCGTTGCCAGTACAGCAGTCGTAAATTGTGCGCGGGGGATTTTCCTTCGTGCATTGATTTATACGCCAAGGCTGAGAGACAATCTCAGCTTAGATATTTGTTAGCATTTGTTAGCAAAAAAGTATGGAACGCTTGAGGAGAGAACCATCTTTGGGTGATCGGGAGCAATCCTGCTAATTTAAGTGGACTCGCTGAATCAAGAATCCCTTCGCCTTTAGGCATGGGGAGTGTCAAAAGCACAGCACCTCGGCCATGACAGGAGTCAAATCGCAGTGTCATGTTTATTCTGAAACGGCAGGATGTTGAAATAACCAATTTTCAACACCCAAAACGGGATCAACAAATTCCCATTCTCAATTATCAGGGGCAGACTTTTCGCCTAATCAGCGCCTTCAACGGCAAGCAAGCAGAAGACGCCAGAGCCTTGTGGCGGGACTTAACCGACAACCGAGGCAAAGCCTGTGTTCTGCTAGAAGAGCCGGATCGATATAGCGTCTGGGGAAAAGTCCGTTTAGATCAGCTTGCCGGTGAAGAACCGGCAGGGAATGAAGCAGCCAAAGCACCACTGTTCGCGCAGGCTTGTCTGCTGCTCCTCCAAGCTGTTTACTTCGATGTAGAAGACCTCTTAGGCGCAAGGCAAGCCACATCGTTTCAGAAAGATATCGCCAAGGTATTTCAGCAGGGAAACTTCCCCCAGGCAGACTCCCCTGATGCGATAAAAAACTGGCTAACCGTTAGTCCCTTGCAAAATCACAAGGTGCCTCCTTGGCAAGAGCAGCATCTCAAGACCTTATTGCAAGAACTCCACCGCTTGGGCAAATCATATTTTGGCAATACGGACTTCGCGGAGGGAGTGAGCGATGTGCTGCAAGATATGCCAGCACCGGATCGGACTCAGTTTCTAGATTGGCTGAAACAATCAGCCCTCAACAAATTGTGGATCGCAGGATAGAAAATCTTGGACAATTGCTCAGACAATTGGGTCCAGATAATTGAGCTTAGATAATTGCACTGTAGGGGGTACGCGATATACAGGTTGGATGGCCAACTTGTATTGACAACCAAATTGTTGATTCGGTTTGGATGCCACCTATGGTCGCGCAATTTAACTCAGTTTCGATCGCAGTCCCCACCCACAATCATTGATATGAGTGGGGAAGTGTGAAAGCAAAAAAACCGATCCCTCAACATTTGAGGGTAGAATTTCAGAGATAGATTGGGTACTGTAAAAGCCTTAAAGGTGGAGACATATACCGTATTTCTATCATTATATTTCCGGGTACAAGATCGACTAACGACTAATTCCTTGAATTAGTAAATAGATATTATTCTTGCTTAGTCTTTCTAGAGTGTACGAGGGCAAAAGTCCCAACGACACGCTGAGGACGCCAGTTGTTCCGGGAGCGTCAGACAAAGGTTCTTTTGCGAAAGAATCCTCATCTACAATCAAAAATTGAGATGGGGTGCGTTCAACCGCTAGTTAGGTCTCGTGGAATCCCTATGAGTAGCACTTCAGAAAAGTCATCTACATCTCCATCTTTACTGTCAGCTCAGACCCTAGTGATTGCGGGCATTGTCTGGGCTGTAATGGCGCTGCTGTTCTTTTTGCTGTTCAGCGTCCCCCTCTCAGCAGAAGATGGTTTACCTCTTTGGTACTCGATCGGCACTTATATTTTTGAATGCGGAGCATACTTCGGAGCGGCTTTAGTCTGTTTTAGAAACTGGCAAAGCCCGCACATGGTCAGTGGGCGCAACGTCTGGCTGGGCATTGGTCTGGGGATGCTGTTTTATTTCATAGGCGGCGTGCTGTTCGGGATTTGGGAACTCTATTTCGAGTTAGACCCGGACGTGTCTCCCGCAGATGCGTTTTATCTGGGCAGCTATGTGGTCCTGATCGGGGGCATGGTTGTAGCTGTGACTTCCAAGCGGCTGAATCTAGAAATTTGGCAGTGGGCTTTGTTAGCGGGAATTGCAGCCTTCGGGATTGCTGTAGCTATCTGGGTTGCTGCACCTGACTCTTGGAGGGCCCAGCTAGGAATGGCTCCGGCAGCAACTCAAGAAGAAGTAGTGACATCTACACCAGCAACCGCTGCCACAGGAAGAGCGCCTGGTTTGGACAATTCGTCCAAGATACAGGCAAAAGGAGCCGCGACCGATGCTGTATCAGCACCAGAAGAAGAAGAAGCAGAAATCAAAGCTCCCGGATGGGTGATGGCACTAGACAAGCAACTGGCGCCTCACAAAAATGCAATCAATTTGTTTTACATCGTCGGGGACGTTTTTCTGCTGATTATTGCTACTGCACTGCTGCTGGCGTTTTGGGGAGGACGTTTTTCCCAATCTTGGAGGATGATTGCGGCTGCAACTTTTTCGCTTTACATCGCAGATATGTACTTTAAATGGCGCGATACTCAGGCTGAGGGTAGTTATCAAAGCGGCAGTTTGCTGGAAGTCTTTTTTGTTTTCAGCGCCATCCTGTTTGGAATTGGAGCTATCTTGGAACATGACATCTCAACCCGTTCTCGCCAGAGCAGGCGCACTCGTCGCGCAGCGTAGCGATTGGAGATTGGGGTTGCTTTGGCAAGCGATGGGGACGCGAAAGCTTCTTTGCCCTTGTCGGCATCTCTGAGCTTGAAATCGAAGATGAAAAATCACAGTTCGCTGACTCCTAGCCTGCGTCTTTTTACGTCTTTTTGCTGGGAAACTTGGCATGACGCCTACAAAACTCTCCGATTCAGACAAACGCGAACTCATCAGGCTGTACCGACAGTCAAAGGAGAATACTATCACTCTGGCAAAGCGCTACGGAGTGAGCAGTTCGACTGTGAGGCGCATCCTTCAGGGTGCTTTGTCGGAGCCGGAATACGAATTTCTAGTCCAGCAAAAACAAAAGCGTTTGTCCGATCGCAGCAGTGTTTCTGAACCGACAGAGGCGACTACTGAGTCGTCGGCCGATGGCGAAATCGATCCTGTAGCTGTCCCCCTGTCGGAGTCAGTCCCTGTCCTCCCGTCAGCCGCAAATTCGAGACCGACAATCCGAAAGCGTTCTGGAGCAGTCCCTGAACCAGTTGCAGAACTCGAAATTCGAGGGAATAGAGAGTCGGATTTGGATGTTTCTGATTTGCCAGATGTCCAAGCAGCCAATCTTGCCGATCAAAGCCACCGCGCTGTTGTGACTGATGAACTAAAGGCAATGCTGCCAGCAGAAGGGCTGCTGGCAGGTGAAGACTTTAGGGATTTCGAGGACGACGAGGATAATGAGGATGATGAGGATGATGAAGACGATTTAGATGAGGACTTCAACGAAGATGTAGAGGATGAAGACTCTCTGTTTGAAGGAAGTCTCCTGGGTTCACTATCGTCGGGCGAGTTGATCGAGCTTCGGGGTACAGGACTAATTCAAGTTTTGCCTTTAAGCGAAGCATCTCTGCCCAAAATTTGTTATTTGGTGGTCGATCGGGCGTCCGAGTTAATCACTAGACCTCTGAAAGCTTTTGGCGAACTCGGTCAAATTCCGGCAGCAGAAATTCGCGAGAAAACTCTGCCAGTGTTTGACAATCACCGAGTGGCCCGCCGATTTGCTACTCGCAATCAAAGAGTTTTCAAGATTCCTGACAGCAGTATGCTGCAAAAAACAGCACCTTATTTGCGAGCTAAGGGAATTACTCGGCTGCTGATTGACGGTCAGGTATATTCCCTCTAACGGGTCAACTCTATTTAATATTGTACGGTGTCTGATTCTTCTGGATTTGCCTGAAATTTACGACGAGAGTTTTGGGAATCTGAAAGGTTCCACAGCGGTTGCAGTAGCGCACCTCCGATCAGTCCTGCACTAATGCTCATTGCCAATACTACTCCTACGGGCAGTTGTATCGATTGAAAAAAGATAAAGTTTAAGGATACTGGGGCAGCGTTCTGGACTGAGATAATGCCGATCGCGCTTGCTAAAATTGCTACTAAAAAACTAATGGCGAGCAGAGGAATTGTTTTCATAAAAGGGTTGACAGGCTAATAATTTAACTTATAAGCTGTTGTGCATTTAAATTGTATTTTGAGGGCGGGCTCTCCTGCCCAACCCCTACTCCCCACAAGAGTGAAAATTTATTTGACCATGCAATTTAAAGGCGGATTAGCTTATACTTGTTTGACAATCTAAATCTGTGTAAAATTTTTATTTTTTTAAACATTCCATTATTTAATAATATACAATAAGATTAGGGAAAAAGTCAAGTAGATGCGGAAAAAAATTAGGAAAATTTTTAATTAATTAAAAATTAAAAATAAATAAATTTACCAATCCCAAACTTTAACAAATCCACGTGTATTGCAAATACAGCACTTCCGGCTATTATGAAGCACAGTTTTACTCGTATCCCTTTCCTGTCCTAACTTTCGATACTGTCTGTGTACCTCATAGCAGCCGGAAGTGC
>JARCMA010000528.1 GCA_030248405.1 Microcoleus sp. MP8IB2.171 | reverse complement strand
GGATGGCCTTCAAGTTCGATCGCCAATTGCATCACTTCCACCTGACTCAAAGGCTTTCCGGCTAATTCATTTGCACCGACTAACCCACCGATAATAGCTGTGGCGGAACTTCCTAAACCTCTAGCCAGCGGCACTTGCATATCTATATGTATGGCTACAGATGGCGGCGATTGGTTGAGGCGATCGTATAACTTGACAAATGCTTGATAGGCGAGATTGCTGTCATCTGTCTTAACTTTGGCAGCTTCTTTGCCTGTAACAGTAATTTTTAGTTTCTCTGTTGCGGAGGCTTCGAGTCGGGAGAATTGGAAATGATTGTAGAGGCTTAAAGCGGCGCCGATGCAGTCGAATCCGGGGCCGAGGTTGGCGGTGGTGGCGGGTACGGTGACGGTGACGGTGGAAGTTACGGGCATTTTTTGAATAGTTAATTTGGAGTGTTCAACCGCTGATGAACGCTGATGAACGCTGATGATTTTTTGGGTATTTATTTTATACCATGTTTTCACAAAGCTATTTATGCCCCCAGCCTTTGCAGGTGTTTCATGGTATCTTGATAATCTTCTATTTTGCCATCTTTTTGATAAAGTTCGGCGGCTTTTTGATAGTCGGCAATTGTGCCCGGTTTGTCTTTTAAGAAATAGCGGACTTTGGCGCGGTTGTAGTAAGCGTCGCCGTAGTTGGGGTTGATTTCAATGGCGCGATCGAAATCTGCTTTAGCTGCTGGATAGTCTTTGAGATTGCGGCCGTGGATGATGCCGCGTTTGTTGTGGGCTTTGGCGTAGTTAGGATTGAGGCGAATGGCTTCGGTGTAATCGGCGATCGCCCCTGGAATGTCTCCAGCCTCTGACTTGGCTAAACCGCTGTTAAATAAGTCTTCAGCAGGATTTTGAGCGATTAGTATTGGTGAGGGTTTTGTAGAAATGGCAGGGGATATGCCGCCCAAAATTGTCACAAATCCCCAAAGGGCGATCGCCCTGTAAAAGTATTGCATAATTCTAAGCAAAAATCTGAGCGACAGAACAACTAAAACCGGGTAACAAAGGCGATGTCAATTCATCATTCCTCAACAGTGTAGCAACAAGCCTTAAACTTGCTTGTTCCCTGCGATAAACCTCAATTTGTTGCAACCGCCAATTCACGATCCAGTATTCCTGTACTCCCCGCACTGAATAGAGTCTGAGTTTCAAATCTCTATCCCGTCTTTCATTGTCTGTACCAGCAGATAATACTTCAACAACTAACTCAGGTGCGCCGGTTAAATGACCGGCTTCGTCTAGCAAGATAGCCAAGCGTTCATTGCTGGCCCAAACTAGATCGGGAATTACATTGTCAGCATCTGTGAAAATAAGACCCGGATTGATTCCTGCTTGTCCTAAATTAGTCTCTCGCGACCAAGTATTAAGCTCTTGGTAGAGGTTGCCTATAGCCCGTTGATGACCCCAATGTGGTGATCTAGTCACAAATAACTCTCCATCAATAAGTTCATAACGATCGCCGTTATCGGGCAATAGTTCCAAATCGGCGGTAGTCCAGCGTACTTTATCAGATATTGTCTGGCTCATACAAGCACTCTATGATAGGTGGTACAAACATTATAAACCGGTTCGTAGTAAGGACTTCAGTCCTCTCTAAAATTTTTAGTCAATTAGGACTAAAGTCCTTACTGCGAACAATTAGACCGATCGCAATTAACCGGACATGACATTACTTCAAAATAGTTTTAGAAGCAATCCGAGTTTTCTTGCGATCGGCTTCACTCAATTGTTCACCAGATTGCAAACGAGTAGCAGAGGTTTGCAGCACAGTTGCGGCACTTTTATCGCCCATTTGCAGAGCAGTTTTAGCAGCAGTTTGTAGCATCGTTGCCGCGCCGGCGCGATCGCCCTGTTGCAATCTAGTTTCGGCGAGTTGAGTTTGGCGGTATTTAGCCAAAGCTAAAATGTGCTGCTGTACCATCGGGTTAAGGGCCGGCTGATAAACTTTCAGGACATTAGCAGAAACTGCAACGGGATCGGAAAGCAAACTTTGACCGACAGTCGGATCGTCGTAGCGAATTTGCAATTGCCCGATCGTCTGTGTACCTTCGGGCAACTGTCCAATATAAATATTAGCCAAAACTACTCGCTCTATATCCTTCATTAAATCTCCCAGGCGCACCATAAAACGATCGCCCTCTTGCTGTACCGGTAATTCGATCGTATCAGGAGCAACTTGGGCGATCGGTTTGAGTTCGGCTAACCGCACTTTTGGCATCAGTGAAAATAGCAAATAAGCATTAGTCAAACCTACACCTTGGATGCGAGTAAATAGTTTGCCAAACTCGTCAACCGCATCTTCGGGACGCTGAATGTGAGCCAGAGCACCGCCGCCAGCGTCAGCAATCTTTTCCAAAATATCCTGGTTCCAGTTATCGCCAAATCCCAGAGAATTTAAAGTCATGTTGTAGTCGGCAGCCAATTTAGCCAACTTCAAACAGCGGCTGTCGTCGCCATGTTCGTTTTCGCCGTCAGTCAGCAGAAATGCCTGAGATATAGCTTCTTTTTTGCCTTTGCCCAACTCTTCAATACCTAACTTAATGCCCTCATCAATTGCTGTGCCACCGGCCGAGCGCAATTGCTCAATTTGCCGTTTAATACTACTGGGATCTCCCACAATTTGATTGGGGACGAGGACTTTGGCTTTATGATCGAAAGCCACCGCGCAAAAGCGATCCCCGGGCTTCAACCTGTCTAGCAACCGTCCGGCGGCTTGTTTGACGGTTTCCAAGGGGCGTCCGCCCATCGAGCCGCTGTGGTCGAGAATCAGGCACAGGTTTAAGGGTACGCTGGAGTCGATCGAGCTTGCCGTCGCAGATACCGAAATCGCTAGCTGGCGCTGCGTTGAGGGTGCAGCAGCGTCAAGGTTAGGGTCGTTTAAAACCGGGAGCAAACTAACTTTCATGCGGGATACCTAAAGATTGCGTTACTATTTCTTTAAGAATAGCTCCATCAGTTCAGGCAACATTTCGGTTATATGAACACACCAATTAAAGCTGTGCAATCGCCATACTACGGGGAAGGGAACTCTCGGACGCCACCTCCCGATTTGCCATCCCTGTTGCTGAAGGAGCGGATCGTTTATCTGGGTATGCCTCTGGTGCCTGCGGTAACAGAACTGATTATCGCTGAACTGTTGTTCTTGCAGTACGAAGACCCGGATAAGCCGATCAAAATCTACATCAACTCGACCGGCACTTCTGGTTACAGTGGCGAACCCGTCGGCTTTGAAACAGAAGCCTTCGCTATCTGCGATACGATCAGGTACATTAAGCCGCCCGTGCACACTATTTGCCTCGGTTCGGCAATGGGGATGTCTGCGATGCTTTTAGCGGCTGGTACAAAAGGCTTTCGGGCGAGTTTGCCGCACGCTTCGATTGTGTTGCACCAACCCAAGGCTTACACGCGGGGTCAAGCCAGCGACATTCAAATTCGGGCTAAGGAAGTGCTGGCAAATAAAGCGACGATGCTTGAGATTTTTGCAAGCTGTACTGGCCAACCGATCGAAAAGATTACTAAAGATATGGATCGGTTGCTGTACATGACGCCCCATGAAGCTAAAGAATACGGTTTGATCGATCGCGTTCTTGAAAGTTCGGAAGAATTGCCGAAACCGCTGCCGGCTGGAGTCATCTAACTGGGAATGGGAATTGGAAATGGGGACTGGGGAATGGAGAATAGGTAATGGGAAATGGGAAATGGGCATGAGTAATAATTAAGGGTTAATGGCTAGTAGTTTCTACCCTGATTAGTTATTCAATAGTCTTTTTATGACTAACAATTCCCAATTACCGATTCCCAATTACCGATTCCCAATTACCAATGCCCGATGCCCAATTCCCGATGCCCAATTCCCAATTACCAATTACCAACTAAACGGAGTTCCGAATTATGCCTATAGGTGTGCCCAAAGTTCCCTACAAAATGCCGGGTGGTTATGATACTCAGTGGATTAATATCTACGATCGCCTCTACCGGGAACGAATTATTTTCTTGGGCAGGGACATTGACGATGAAATTGCCAATCAAATCATCGCTGTGATGCTCTATCTCGATTCGGAAGATTCAGGTAAGGATATTATTTTGTACATCAATTCCCCAGGCGGAATGGTGTCGGCAGGCATGGCTATTTTTGATACCATGCAGCACATTAAATCGGACGTGGTGACGATTTGTGTGGGCTTGGCTGCTTCGATGGGTTCTTTCCTGTTAGCTGCAGGTGCGAAGGGGAAACGGTTAGCTTTGCCTCACTCGCGCATCATGATTCACCAGCCTTCTGGGGGCACGCGGGGACAAGCAACGGATATTCAGATTGAGGCGAAAGAGATTCTGCGGCTGCGCCACGAACTCAATAATATCTATGCTAAGAATACTGGCAAGCCGATCGAGAAAATCGAGAAGGACATGGATCGCGACTATTTCATGTCCGCTGAGGAAGCCAGAGAATACGGCTTGATTGACAGAGTAATCGAAGATCGTCCGTAAGTTATTTTTGCGCGATCGTAGTGCGGGCAACCCTCGCACTACAAGCTAGTTCGCAGTAAATTTTGGCAGAATCTTTACATTTAAGGATTCTGCCATATTTAATGGTATTATCAACGCTCATTCATGCTAAATGGATATTGCAGATTATTACCGACAGTTAGGACTGAGGTCTGGCGCGAGTTTATCGCAAGTTAAGGCCTCTTATCGGCAGTTAGCCAGACAGTATCACCCCGATGTGAATCCGGGAAACGAACAGGCTAAGAATAAGTTTATTGCTATTACTGAGGCTTATAAGTTCCTGGTGAATGTTGCCCCCCACCATGTTGCGGAGTCGAAAGTTGCCAATTCAACTGTGTCGCCTACTTGGACACCGCCGGATCATGGGGTGAAAGCTCAACCCCAAGCAGTTAATGTGACTCGAAAACAGCCTCCCGTTCAATCTAATGCGGATCTGTCGGCGGTGGAACAAAAGTTAAAGCAAGATGCTTATTTTGAATTGCAGCAGTTGCTGAAATATCAGAGGTTCCCACGGGCGATCGCCTTGATTGAGGGTTTGGCCCAGCGGGTTCCCGAAGATTTGGAGGTGCGTCAGTGGCAGGCGATCGCCTATCAGCGCTGGGGACGGCATTTGATCGGAGAAAAGCAGGTTGATAAGGCGAGAATTTATTTAAAAAAGGCTGTGAAAACTGACCCTCACAATCGGGCTTTGTGGGCGGAAGTTGAGCGGGATTTTCGCAAGTTGGAACAGATTTATTGAAGCGATGTTGCGTCCCCCTTTTGCAGGGGGTCTGCGTCGTGAATTTTTAATTTTTCTAAAATAACTTGGGTATTTTCAGGTCGGTTTTCCGGTAGCGGTTCCATCAATTCGTCGATCGAGTCTAGGAGTAACGGGTCAATATCTACAGCCTGGTTCCTCCAATTAATTTTACCAGTTTTTTCATTAACGGGAAAGTCGATCGGCTCTATGCCTGTTAATAAATGTACAAAAGTACGCCCTAGGGCAAAAAAGTCCGATCGCACGCCTGCTTTACCTAGAATTTGTTCCGGTGCGGCGTATCCAGCAGAACCTATGGGTGCGGTATCTATCTCTGCTTCTGTGGCGGCGCCGAAGTCAATTAATCTCAATTTCCCATCCGCTGCAAGCATGAGGTTGGAGGGCTTAATATCCCGATGCACTACATGATATTTGTGGATTTCCTGTAAAATATTGGTCATTTGTTGCAGCCAATCAAGAGCTAGCTTTTGAGAAACGTGCGGGTTTTTATTTAAGAATTCTGCCAAGTTTTCTCCGCTAATTTTTTCCATCACCAAATAAGACATTTTCTGGAAGTTATGGGGGAGTTTCATTTGGAAATAACCGTCAGGTTCGACTTGGGGAACTGAGCCCTTTCCCGCCAGCCAAATCAAAACTCGCGCTTCTTGCTTGAACACGCGAACTAAATCGGGATTGTGGGTGTGTTTCAAGACTTTTAAAATTTTGACAGTTCCCCATTCGTTTTCACCTGTTCCCAAATCTTCAACTTCAAAGATGTCTGTGGGGCGTGCGGGATTGGGCGATCGCACTGGTTTAAGGATACGATAGCGATCGGCAATTAACAAATCCGTGCCACAAGCCTGACACTTTTGAGCAGCAGCAGGATTTTCGCGTTGTTCACATTGAGGATTGATGCAGTAAATCATACCATTTTAGATTTTAGATTTTAGATTTTAGATTTTAGATTGGAAATGACTAACGCTGTATCGGTTTAGAGCTTGCTTTTGCATTCTTTTTTGGGAAGTCGTATCACTTTGATTGATAAATTAGCATAAAACCCAGCAGTTCTGACCTTACTACTGGGTTTCTATTTACCGCCCATTTGGGCACGCTATCACATTTAAGTCAAGGATTTAAGATTGATAGCATCGCGCTCTACCGATTGAGCTACCCCCCTGCGTTTGGTAGAGGGGGCTGGATATGAGCCAGCAACCTCGATGATGTGATTTTTCCTGACATTCGTTTTAGCGATCGGCGGTGAATGCTGAGTTTAGAGTGATAACTTGCTATTGAATTTGTACGGAATGCTGCCTCTGCCAAATTGGGCTACCCCCCTATTTTGCGTAGAAGGGACAGGAGTCGAACCTGCACTATCACATTTGTACGGTTTAAGTTGAAGTTTTAGATTGAGCTTGTACTCTGTTTATATCTTAAACCATAACTATCAAAAAAGTAAGCAATTAGCGGAAAATAAACTGAAAAATTCGTTCTCCCACTCTCTGTTCCTCAACATCAGAATTGTTAGCTTCTTCGCGGGCGAACATAACAGCTTGCTGCAAGATTTCCACCCTTTGTAGCAACTCATTGATTCGTCGTGCCAGCATTGCTCCAGAAAACTTTACCAAAAAAAAATGGTTTAAAGCCTCTCCCTTCTAGGGAGAAATTAAAAGAAGACTATTCATTACTCCAATCCTCTTCCTTCCAGGTAGAGGTCGCTATCAACTGTCAACTGTCAACTGTCAAATGTCAACTGAAAGTCCGCCAATAGCCGATCGTAATATCTTCGTAATAAACATCGACTTGAGCCGGATGGTGTTCAGTAGCTTCAGCTTTAACGTGATTGCGTGGAGTTTTAAAAGTCTTGAGAGTTTGCACTGGTTCTGTGGCCCAACAGTCTGCCGAAGCATCGAAGTTCCAAGTCTCGGAAGCATCTAAGACGGGAAGTTTTTTGATGAATGCTTGCAAATCGGCCAACTGCTTTTCAATGAATAGCAAATAGCTGACGGGTACTTGGCTCAACAGCACGTTTCCGTCTACAGTTACGTCAGCGCGGGCGCTGCAATTTGTCCAATCTTTGGTTGCGGTTACGTCGAAGAGTTTGGTAAAAACTTCAGTCGTTTTGCGGATAATCTCTTCGGCTTTAACTTCTACTTTTTTGGACTCGGGCGGCAGTTGTTCGCCTTCTTCGTCTTTGGGGCGGTAAGTGCGGGAGATTCCAGAAAGCAAAGCTGGTTTCTGGAGGGCTTTTTGGGCTTCTGCTAGTTCTTGGACGGATCGGCTTTTGATGCCTTTTTCGATCGCAATAATCTGATTTAAGCGTGCCATTGTTCGATGTTATTATTGACGCTGAACTCACATCAAGTCCGGTTGATTTTGATAATCAAATTGTTTGTCCTGTGGCTTTTAGGGCTTTGAGAATCCTCCGTCCTCAGTACAAACTTCACATCGTTTTTTAACCAGACTTGTTCAGCTTGTAGTATTACATAATTCAAAATAAATTACAAGCTTTTTTTTGTAGGCACGGTGTCAAGAGAACCCGCCGCTACCCTACTCAGTAATTTATCTCTCAAAAAACCGGCAAAATCTCTAGCGTCGCTACCAAAGTGTAGCAAATATCACTCTTTGTTAGGGCTGTGACTACCTCTTAAGATAGATGCGGAAATACCTCCCAGGGCGCGTTGTCATATCGGGAAATATTTCTTAACATATAGATAACAAAGGGAATCCGAGGAGACACCAAAAATCCTTAAGCCCTTGGGGTGCCCCGGTTAATCAGACTTTTCGCAAACAAGGGCTAAATCAGTCAGTAACCCCGGTCTAAAGACACGGGGCTTGCAAGAGAAATCTGGCAAGCCGTACTGACCAGACTAAGGCTTAATTGCCTACGTTTTGAGAGTCACGACACCCTGTGGATGCGTAGCTAGTCCCCCTGCTCTGTCATCTGCAATTAAACAGTTCTAAGGTCACTGGAACAGTGTTGCAGGTCTAACAAGCTCTCGAAACATTGTCGAAGCTAACATTACCCCAGAAATGGGAGGCTCAATTGAGCAAAATACTATGCGTACAGGATTGGAAGATTGGAAGCGGTAATTGTCCCGTTGAAAGTGCAATACAAAAGTACACTCCCGTTAACCAATCCCAAGGCGATAGTAAATCAAAAATATAAAGCCGTGCTAGAAGCACGGGGTTTCTACCCATTTTTTCTGATGAACAAGCAGCAAAACTCCGAAGTTTCAGCATTTTTGCCCATGCTCCAAAAAGGCATTTGGCTGTTTGGGATTCTCTCTTGGATATTCGGGCTGACAGATAGAACTATTGCACTATTATCTGACGGATATTTGTCGGCTGTTGATATTGTCCAGCTATTTACAGCATCCTTTTTCTTCATTAGCTGGCTGTTGTTAAGCCCGTTTTTGGGTCTTAACTCCCAGACTCAGCCGAAGGAAGAAGCATCTCCCTAGTTTTTAATTTGTAATGTTAGTTTCTCCATCGCTCTTTGTTTCTTCTGGGGCAAAGCGGGCCGGCCAAATGCGATCGCAAAAAAACAAAGTCCCCGCCGTCACGCACAGCGGAATGGCCAACAGATTCAACAGCGGAATGCTCACCAAACCCAAACACACTAAACCAAAACTCCCGCTGGCCGGCAAACTCGCCCGAATTAGCTCAAACTTCTCCTGAAAAGGCAGCTTCCGCCGCTCCAAAGGTGCATTTAAAAAGTCCAAACAGACAATAGTCGCGCCTAAAGCAACGCCACCCAAACTGCTCAGAATAGATCCTGCGCCAGGGATAAAATTCAGCAGCAGCAGCGGTATACCGATGCTGAACAAAATTTGTAGTTTTCGCAGTTCAAAGCCCATCGCCATTTGAATATCCCCCCAAATACTCGCCAAATTCATCGGTACTTCTGCGGGTAATTGACCGTTTCGCAGCAGTTCCAATTGTTCGGAAAGTTTGCCGTACCAGGGCGAACCTAAAATCACGCCAAACTGCACTAACAAAAATCCAATTATCAGCAAAAGTCCTGACACTAGGAGTACGCGCAGCAGCCAGCCGAAAGCAATTGTTAACACGCCCAGAAAGCTCAGCCAAGCTGGCAAATTCGCAATTAAATCATTAAATCGGAGGGATAAATCGGCTACTAAAACGTCTATGCCTGCCAAACTGGGAAATAGCAAGCTTAAATAAAGACCGATACCAATTAGAAAATTTAGCACGACGGGAACTAATACATAAGTCCACAGCTTGGGAGTTTGCCAAATCAGCGTGAAAGCTCGAAAAGGATAGGTGAAACCTGCGAGGAGTCGAATTGGTGCGGTGATGGCGGCGCGGGCGGGATTTGAATTGAGCTGTTTAGACATATTTTCGGCTTTTGAGGACTTGACTCTATTTTCTATTATCCACTTTCCATTATTATTAATGATGAGGATTTATCGCAGGTTGCCCAAAAGTGAAGCTTTTTATTTACCATACCCCGGAACTTACGCCAGCCGACAAAATGCCGGCTTGCGCGATCGCAGTTGACGTGCTGCGGGCGACTACGACAATGGCGACGGCCCTGAATAATGGGGCGGAAGCTGTCCAAGTTTTCAGCGACTTAGATAAGCTGATGGCAGAGAGCGAAAAATGGCCTGCAGACAAGCGGATTCGGGCTGGAGAGCGCGGCGGAGGCAAAGTTGACGGTTTTGACATGGGGAATTCTCCCCTGGACTGCACGCCAGAAAAGGTGACTGGGAAGCGCATTTTTATAAGCACAACTAACGGTACTCGGGCTTTGGAGCGAGTGCAAGCTGCTGCAACTGTGCTGACGGCGGCTTTGGTTAACCGCAAATCTGTGGTGCAGTTTTTGTTAAATAAACAGCCGGAAACTATTTGGATTGTGGGTTCGGGTTGGGAAGGAAGTTATTCGTTGGAAGATACGGTTTGTGCTGGTGCGATCGCCCAAAGTCTCCTAGCAGAAAGCGGTATTCCTACGAGCGATTTTGCTGGTAACGATGAAGTATTTGGGGCTATTGCTCTTTATTTGCACTGGCAAGATCGGTTGCACGAATTGTTGGAAAGAGCCAGCCACGGTCAGCGCCTCCTCGGTTTAGGTGTTATTGAAGATTTAAAATATTGCGCGCAAACGGATACTTTAGATGTGCTGCCGATGCAGCGAGAACCAGGTGTTTTGGTTAAGTCGGATTTTAAAATTCCTCAAGCTAATTTCTGGGTTCCATCATCAGAAAAAACGGCGAATTGAAATTTTCTGCGAATGCAGTATTAGTAAGGTGCGCCTAAGCGCACCCTACGGAAATTAGTAGGTAGTTAGTGAACAATATTTTTTTTAAGCCACTAGAATTAAACATACTCGGTAGGGACAAAACATTGTTTTGCTCCTAGTCTATTGCAGGCAATTGAGAATTGCTGCATTCACCGCCGAACCGCTGAATTAAACACTCGGCAATTCTGGCTGCTGCGCCGCTTTCTCCCATGCGCCGCCAGCCATTTTCTGCGATTAGCTGCAACCTGTCGGGGTCGCGGAGCAAAGACTGCACGGCGCCGGCAACTTCGGCGGGATGTTTGACTAAAATTAATGACGGGCCTAACAGGCGACTTTGAGCTTCTGCAAAGGCGGGAGTAAATTGCGGGCCGTTTCCGGGAATGGCGATCGCCGGTTTTCCTAAACCTACAAATTGTTCTGTAGCAGTTCCTGCCATTGCTATTGCTAAATCGGCTTCGTACAAACAATCGTTAAAACTTTGCTGAGTCAAAATCATCGTGGCGTTTCTCTGCACAAATGTCAGGGGCAATAGCAAATTAGGAGATTCTTGCTGAATTTCTTGAGCGCTAGAAACAGGAGGCCGCAAAATACTTCCTTCTCGTCGCTGCGTTCTAGTTTCCCCGTCTTGTCGCCAGCCGAAAAATTCTAAACTAGGTCGCAAAGCTTCTAAGTTTAACTCTGGAGAAATGGCTCCGAAAAATAACAATTTGCGATCGGCAAACAGCGACAAAATTCCGGCTACAGCCTCTACTATTAGCAGCCAATTAGCGTAGGCTTCCGGCGCTCTAGAACCGGGGAGTAAGGTGATGACGAGCGATCGCGACCTTTCCCGAAACTCTGCGTCATGGCCGTAAAAACCAGCGGGATTTTCCGGTTCGAGTCCGTCCATCATCGGGTTTCCGAGATTGTAAACCGGAATTCCCAGCTTTTGTAAAGTCTCGGCGGTTAGCGCGTCCCTGGCAAAAACGGCCCGACAGCGCGATCGAGTCATCAACCAGCGCTCCCAAGGCAAATAAACCGATCGCGACCAACTCCACCCACCAAAGACCCTGGATTTGCGAGCCAGAGGCCCGTCCTCGTCCCGCAAATAATACTCGGACTTGGCAGTACCGACAAAGGCATAGGGCGCGCCGCCCAGCCAAGCAAACAGCAGCGGTACAATATCCCCGCAGGCTAAAATAACGCCGTCTTGATTCCCTGACTGTTGTTGCGATCGTACCCAAGCGCGGATCGCTTTAAACTGAGCGATGGTCAACTGAAGCAGGCCGCCTTTGACATCGCGCAAAAATTCCCTCCCGTCCATGTAAATAAAGCCGCCCGAAGGCATTCGCTGCACCGGGCCGATGATGCGGGCGTTTTCTAGTTGAGCGAAAGCTTGCCCTTCACCCACTAGCGGAAACACGGCTAATTCTGGCGGATGCGGGTGCTGTTGCAGTTCCTGCAAGATGCGAAGGGCGATCGCGTCTTCTCCGTGGCCGTTACTGAGGCAAAGTAATTTCAATCCCAACTCTCTCAAAAACTCTATTATCAAAAAATAGCCTGAAAACCCTGCGACTTCGGTCTAGGGATGAAAGGCAACTTTACACTTTAGTTTACCAGAAAAATCTTGTTTGAAATAGTACAAAACACGGTAATGGGGAGCCACAGGAGGCGCTGCTCAAAATCTATACTGTACCCAAAGATATCTGGCATTTAACAGCAGTTGCTCGGACTCTGGGAGACAACTTCTGAAGCGGCAAAATAACTTGTTTAATGTTGGGAGTTACGGCCGCATGCACTGACAATTGCGCGATAGACAATTGCCAGATATCCGGCTAAATAACGCGGCGGTAAGTTGCTGCACCTCTAAATTATCTGTATGCAGCCAAGCTCTCAACTATGAGAGTCATACTATTTTCCATCGATATATTGTTTTAAAATCTGCCGAATTTGTTTGAGCTGAAATCCCTTAGCAAGTTGGCGCAGCTTCGAGACAAACGGCACTAAATTAGGTTCTAAACTCTCCAGCTTAGCACTCTCCTCAAAAATTTCTTCAATGTCGCCCATAGCTGCGAGTTTCAAAATTTTTGCTACTGACTCAGAAGCCGCAGGTAACAGAGAAGAATAAGCAGGAAAATCAGAGGCGGGTGACAAACTGGGAGTTTTGCGCTTTTTGTTTTCCGAAGATTCTCCATAAATCCATTCTAGTCCCAAATGCACGCGCAACTGTTCCAAAAAGTGATTTGCTTCGATCGGTTTGGGAAGAAAATCATCGTACCCTGCGAGCATGCTATCTTGCTGCGTAGCCTCGAAAACGCTAGCTGACATAGCGATTAACACAACATCTTTTACTGCAGGCAACTGCCGCAGTTTTCTTGCAGTTTCTAAGCCATCCATTACAGGCATCCGCAAGTCCATTAAAATCACATCCGGTTGAAATTCAACTGTTTGGCAGAGGCATTCTTGCCCGTTTTGGGTCTCTGCAACCTCAAATCCCAAATGCTGCAGCAGCCTGCACAACAAATCGCGATCCAGTTGATTGTCATCCACGATTAGCACTTTCCGCTTATTGCCGATAAAACCCACAACCCAGCGTTTTTCCTGCAAAGGAGATACCTCCAAGTACCGTTTGGCTGCTGGCAATTCTAAATCTACCCAAAAAGTGCTGCCTTTTCCCAAATTGCTGTGGACGCGAATTTCGCTGCCCATCAGTTTCGCTAATTTTTGGCTAATCGAGAGTCCTAGACCTGTACCTTCAACAAACGTATTGCCTCCTACTTGGTGGAAAGGCAAAAATATTTCTTCTAACTTGCTTTGCTCTATTCCTGTGCCGGTATCCTCGACTTGAAAACGGATTTTTAAAGCGTGTTTGGCTGCGATCGGATTGTGGGCGAAGCGCATATAATTTTCTTTCAGTTCCGAACTCAAAGTCGAGAACTCATAATTTTCTCCTTGCCCTCGACTCCAGGCCCCTGTGCCGACATAGCCGACTTTGAAAGTCACACCGCCGCTGTTAGTAAATTTAACGGCATTGCTGAGTAAATTTATGAGAATTTGGCGCAATCTTTTTGGATCGACACGAACGCAGCTAGGTAGGGGAGAGACTTGTTCGTAATGGAATAAAATTTCTTTTTGAGAGGCCCGCATCTGAAACAGATCAGCAATGTTTTTCGTGAAATCTAGAAAATTCAACTCTTCCGGGTAGAGTTCCATTTTTCTAGCTTCAATTTTGGAAAGATCTAAAACATCGTCGATTAACATCAGCAGGTGTTGACCGCACTGTTGAATATTGCTGAGACTTTCTTGGTGATCTGAGTTTAAGTCTTTGTCGGTTTTGAGGATTTGAGCGTAACCTAAAACGCCGTTTAAAGGCGTGCGTAGTTCGTGGCTCATGTTGGCAAGAAATTCGCTTTTGGCGCGGTTGGCGCTTTCTGCGACTTCTTTGGCTTGTTGGAGGGCAGATTCTGCAAGTTTGCGATCGGCAATTTCCGTTTGTGCTTGTTGAAATAGCGTCGATTGCTGGATCGCGATCGCCAATTGCACGCACAATTGCCGGAGGGATTCTATTTCTGAGGAATCCCAGGGACGGGGGCCGCTGCAATCCTGGGTGATTAGCAGTCCCCAGAGCTGATTTTCTGCAGTCTGTTCGGTCTGGGAAATGCTTTCTTGTGCTTTTAAAATCGGCACTACTAAGTTAGCTTTCACTTCAAATTCTTCGAGAAATCTCAGGTGGCATTCCGTCAGATTTTCCCGGTAAATATCTTCCATAGCTCGAATACAGCCTTGCTGGTAAATCTCAACAAATCTCTCTCTAAAACAGCCGTCAAGATTGTTAAAGTCTCGCAGCGAAATTCGATTGTGTGCCACGGATTCCACAACTACAACGCCGCTCCAGTCGGGATTAAAGCGGTAAATAACTGTGCGGTCTGTTTGCAAAAATTGCCGCACTTGTTCGACAGCAGCGGTGAGGATTTCTTCTAAATTGAGGGAGGAGCGAATGCGATCGAGCATGGCAACTACCAGCCGTTCTCGCCTTAATTGCTGCAACAGCGCTATCTCGGCTTGTTTGCGTTCGGTGATGTCGGTAATTACTCCCACTAACCCGATTAAATGACCAGTTTCATCTTTAATGCCGTCGGCGCGAAATAAAGTTGTTACCAGTTCGTTGCTTTTAGTGTTAATTTTGAGTTCGCCTTGCCAAGATTTGCCTTTACGGATCGTTTTAAACATTTCTCGCAGCATTTTAGTTTGGGGGTAAATTGCTGTTAATCCGCCTGCTGTGTTTAGTTCTTCTGGTGTGTAGCCGTAGAGTTGAACAAAGGCTTGATTATGGTAGATCGATCGCCCTTTCAAGTCAGCAATGCCGATCGCATCGCTGGTGCTTTCAACCGCTTGAGTAACTCGCAGCAAATCTAATTCTGCTTGTTTGCGATCGCTAATATCAGTAATAGTGCCGATATAGCCTTTAATCTCCTGCTTGTCTCCGATTTCTGCGATCGCCTGACCGATTACCCAGATTACCCGACCATCTGGACGCTGAAAGCGGTATTCTGATTTAAAAGGGATTTTCTCAATAATTGCTCGATGCCATTCATTTTTCACCCGCTCCGCATCATCGGGATGTATGGCATTCATCCAGCCAATTTCTGCTGCTAATCCTGCGTTTAATCCGGTAATTTCGCTCCACCGTTTATTCACATAAAGGCAATTTCCCAAGGTGTCAGTATGGAATATGCAAACTGGCGATGCTTCTGCTAAAGTTTGGTAGCGGCGCTGGCTCGATCGCAGGGCTGATTCTACCTGTTTTCTATTAGTTATATCGCGGACTATAGAAATAATTTCGCCACCGACAAGCATTGTCAGCGACAATTCTTGAGGGAACTTAGTACCGTCCCGGCGCTGACCGATAGCTTCTATATTGCAGTACCCTTTTTGCAGGAGCATCGGCATTATTTGTAGTTCAAAAAATAGATTTTCTGCTTTGCTGTAGAGCATTTTCCATTTCTTCCCATACAGTTCGCTAGGGCTAGCCAAGCCATACATTTTGAGATAAGCGTCGTTTGAATAAATACATTCCTTACGGTCGTTAAAAATGGCGATGCCGTCATAAGCAGCGGCCATTGCTACTGCTTGCCGCTGGAGTTTGGACTCTGCTTGTTTGCGAGAGGTAATGTCGTGACCGACTGAGTAGATTAAACCTTCTTCGCTAAATGGCGATGCCGTCCACAGCAGGCATTTGTAAGAACCGTCTTTGCAGAGATAGCGGTTTTCAAAGGAGATACTGGAAGTACCGGCTATTAGTTTTGCCCCTTCGGCTGCGGTGGCTTTTCGATCGTCTGGATGCACAAAATCGAGCATCGGCTTAGCAAAAAGTTCAGCGCTGCTGTAGCCCAGGGCATTTGACCAAGCAGGGTTTAATCGTTTAAAATAGCCGTCGAAACCGACAATGCAAAGCAAGTCTAAGGAGATGGTAAAAAAACGATCGCGCTCTGTTTGTGCCTGCTTTAATTCAGTAATATCCATTACTAAACCGTCCCAGAGAATATCCCCTTCGCTGCCAGATTGGCTCTCATTATTGAGCCTTTCTGGTCTGGCAGCTCCTTGCAGCCACTTAACTTTTCCAGATGGCAAAGTCTGTCGCCACTGCTGCTGCCAAGGTTCCAGCGTAGTGGCTGAAATTGCGATCGATGCTTTTAAATCTAAGAGATCGTCTGCGTGAATTCCGCTGAAAATCAGTTCCGCATTTTGCTCGATCGCTTCTGCTTCTAATTCGTACAGTTGGCGACTGCCTGAAGAGATGTAGGGGAAAGACATTTTTTCAGTTGCTGACATTCGTAATTGATAAATTGTTCCCGGCAGGTTAGCTGCCAATTTTTGAAAGCGAGCTTCGCTTTGTTCCAGGGCTTTTTGTTGCTGTCTATATTCGGTAAAATCTCTAATTGTACCCACTATTACTTTACTACCGTCTGCTATTTTGAAGACGCTTTTTTTTGTAGAAATGATGTGTTCTCTCCCGGCAGAGTCTGTGAATTTTTCTTCGGTTTCCAAGCAGACACCCGTTGTCAATACTTCTTCATCTTTTGTCCAAAAAACAGCAGCTTCTGATTGGGGGAAAAAGTCATAATCTGATTTGCCGATCAGTTCTTGCCGCGATTTGCCGACCAACTGACAAAAAGCATCATTTAATATCATCCAGCGGTGTTGCTCGTCTTTGACAAAAATTGGGTCTGGCGTAGCATTTATGGTGTGGTTTAAAAATTCTTCTGACGCTTTCAGTTTGGCTTCGTAGCGGTAGCGATCGCTCACGTCCAACACTACTTCGATTATCCGGTCGATAGACCCGTCCAGGCGGCGGATGCAGCGCAGGGAAACTCGCGTGTGAACTATTTCGCCATTTTTTCTGAGCCACCTTTTGTCTGAGATGTAACCGTCGAGCCTACCTGCTAACATCTGAGAAAAATTTTCACAATTAGCCTCCAAATCCTCTGGATGAGTCAACTCTAGCCAATTCTTTTGCACGAGTTCATAGCGCTCATAGCCCAGCAAATTGCACAGGGCATCGTTAACTTCTATCCAGTGGCAATTGAGAGGAATTTCGCTGTCAATAATTGGAGCGATGATTGCAATGCCGATCAGGGAATTTTCCACCACCGAGCGATATTTTTCTTCACTTTTTCGCAAAGCATCTTGACTGTTCTGGCGTTCTATGGCGTAACGGAGCGATCGAATTAACAGTTCGCTGTCGATTTTTCTTTTTACCAAATAATCCTGTACGCCGACCGAAATCAACCGCAGGGCAAGTTCTTCGTCGTTTTGGGCGGTCAGAACTACGATCGGCACATTTACCCCGTACTCTTGTACGCGAGCCACCGTCTCGATTCCCAGACTATCTGGCAGTGAAAGGTCTAATAAAATTATGTCAAAAGTTTCTTGATTCAATCGCTGCTGCGCTTCGCTGAGGCGCTCTACTTTCGTCAGCACTATACGCTGCGCGCCGCCAATTTCTGACAGCAAATCTTCAATCAGCTCAGCTTCATGAGGGTTGTCTTCTACTAACAGAACTTTAAAGCAGATAGGAGGCAAAGCTAAGTTAAAAACTTCTTTCATAATATTTATTAATCAAAAAAATATTAAACTAACTTGAATTTTACCTTTTATTTTTAGGGCAGTCATTCAATTGATCGTACACATATATAGACCGTAAGATTGGGGGGTGAGAAACTACCACAAAAATTGTGTTTACTTATTATATCACGCACTAAGTAGACTGTCAACGGAAAATATTTTTTATTCTAAATTGCAATTTATGCCAGTTAAAAAAAGAATCCTATTGTAGCCCAAATTCCAAGCGCAATAGTCACAGTTATCACCAATTATTCACTTACTTTATTTGCTCTATAAATAATGTTAAATTGTAGTTTGTACTTTATATTTTCTGACTTAAAATATAGTAATGAATTCAGTTTACCTACCTTATAGCTTATACCTTTTGACAAAAGGATGCCTCGACTAAGCGAGAGTAAAGTAAAAAGTTGAACCTTGCTCCGGTTCCGATTCCACCCAAATAGAGCCGCCGTGAAGTTCCACAATTTTTTGACAAATTGCTAAACCAATACCTGTCCCAGAATATTCTCTTTGAGTGTGCAAGCGCTGGAAAATTTGAAAGATCCGTTTTTGATGCTGCGGAGCAATCCCAATTCCATTATCTGAGACAGAAATTAACCACTTTTTCTCCTGTTTGCAAGCAGTAATATGAACCACAGGCGGTGCATCGTGGCGATATTTAATCGCATTGCTGACTAAATTTTGAAATAGCTGCACGAGTTGAGAAATATCCCCGGTTACCGTTGGTAATTCGCTGTAAGTGACAACGGCTTTATTCTCGCGGATCGCCCCTTGCAGGTTCGCGAGTGCTTGCTCGACTGCGTGATTGCAATCTGTCATTTCAAAAGGTTTCCGACTCCGGCCAACGCGCGAATATTCGAGTAAATCGTCAATTAAATTTTGCATTCTCGTGCAGCCATGAACGATATTACCGATAAACTTACTACCTTGGCTGTCGAGTTGGTCTTTGTAGCGTTTTTCTAAAAGTTGAGCGTAACTGGCAATGGTTGCTAAAGGCGCTTGCAAGTCGTGAGAAGCCACATAAGCAAATTGTTCTAGTTCCGCATTTGAACGCGCCAATTCTTGGTTAGATTTTAATAGAGCCGACTCTGCGCGCTGGCGGTTCAATATCTCTTGTTGGAGTACCAAATTTTGCTCTTGCAGGGCTTTTTCAACCGCGCGACGGGTGCGGATTTCTTGTTGCAGGATTTGGTTTTTTTCCTGAAGTGTTTTTTCTACAGCTAAGCGGCTGGTGATTTCTTCTTGCAGCAGCATATTTTGTTCTTTTAGCTGCTTTTGTAAATTCCGCAGGCTGAGGTGACTTTCGATGCGGGCGAGCACTTCTTCAAACTGAAATGGCTTGCTGATATAGTCAACAGCTCCCACAGCAAATGCGTTTACCTTGTCGAATACTTCATCTTTAGCGCTGATAAAAATTACCGGAATTTCGCGTGTTTTCGCTTCGGATTTCAGGTGCTGACAGACTTCATAGCCGTTCATTTCTGGCATCATTATGTCGAGCAAAATCAAATCCGGCGGATTAGAATTGCAGGCTCTTAGAGCCATTTTCCCGTTAATTACGCAGCGGGGGGTGTACCCCCGATGAGTCAACATCGTAGACAACAGACGCAGGTTTTCTGGTGTATCGTCTACTACTAAAATGTTTCCTAACGGCGTCCCTGGTTGGTGATTGTTCATTGATTATTTCCCAGTTCCTGTTTTCTTCGCAAAAAATGTTTGCAGCTATTTTATTTAGAACTTACGGAAAACACCCGGTTTCTAGTAGGAATATTGGCGAAATAAAACGAGGAATCCGCTCATAAACCGGGTGTTTAGCCGTTTGTGCACAAGCAAGTCCTGTTATTGTTCGTTTACCAATCCTCAAATCCCCAGCAGCAGAGTCAGAACATTATTGTCCCAAGCCAATCCTTTGTCTAAAACCTTAAATCCCGCGACTTTGCACATAGCTTCTAAAGCAGTAGCTGTAGGTAGCCACCAGCACGCCGCAAAATTGTTCATGTCAAAAACGGCTTTTTCAGTTATCCCTATAAGTGGGCTGTTGTTGATGTATAGCTGCCAATAAGCTGTTAAAATAGCTCGTTCGGCGTCGTCCAAAGCGGGAATAAACATTACTCCAGAAGCGGGAATTTGATAGCGTCCTAACTCATTTTCTATCACTTCTTGGGTAATAGCTGAAGTGAAAACTAAATGCTCGCGAGTTATCTGACGCAAAGCAACTAAAATCTGCAACGGATGGGGGTGATGGTACAAAACTCCTGCACAGTGAACTACATCGTAAGGCTCGCCAATGTCTGCAAGCTGAATCTGAGTGATATCTCGATTGATACAGTGATAATTAGCAATATTTAAACTTGTCATGCGATCGCGAAAATCTTGCCACCAGTGCATGGATGCCGGCATGGCATCAATCATTGTCAGAGAAACTGCACCGTATTTGCTAGCTACAGATACTTTTTCGCTGACAGTTCCCCACAAGCCGCCGACTTCTGCAAAAGTCTTGCCTTTGGCGACTCGGGCAATGTAACGATCGCGAATATCCTTAGCTTCTAACTCTAATAATAGAGTAGATTCCCCTGTTTGACGCTGTTTTTCTAAAATCTCCTCTAATTTTTGGGATATTTCTGGATCTTTTGGTCTAATTTCTAATGCCATCAAGTACAACATTATGGCTTCGTTACGCCGATCGCTCTCAGCAAACTTTTGGGCTATTTCGCAGTAAAATTCAGGAGCGTGCAGCGGCTGCATTTGGTGGTGATAGTAGCTAGTTGCTACATCTGAATCTACCGGAGTTCTTTTAATGAGAGCCTTACCTAACTTCATGTAAATTCCCGGTAGAGACGGCTCGATTTGAAGCGCACAAAGGTAGGCGGAAACAACATCATTCCATTCGTGACTTTCACTCAAAGCATCACCTAAATTGTAATAAGACCAAGAAATACGGGGATTAAGTTCAATAGCACGTTGATAAGCCGTAGCGGCAGCTTTCCACTGTTGAGTTTTTAACAGCGCTTCTCCTAAATTGTGGTAAGTCCAAGAGAATTCTGGATTGAGTGCGATCGCCCGCCGATAAGCGAGTGTTGCTGGGGAAATTTTTTGAAGTTTAACTAAAGTCAAAGCTAAGTTATAATGAGACCAAAATAAATCTGCATTTAGGGCGATCGCCTGTTCGTATGCAGCCTCAGCTTCCGACCATTTTTCTAGTTTAACAAGAGCATCCCCTAACTGGTGAAAAGCTGAGAAAAAATTCGGATCTAATTCAGTAGCGCGCTGGTAAGCTGCGGCGGATTCTGACCATTGTTCTAATCGATCGCAAGCTGCACCAATGCTGTAGTAAGCTCCAGAAAAATTCGGATTTATTTCAACACTTGTGCGATAACATCTCGCGGCTTCTTGCCATTTTTCTAACTTGAGCATAACGCTGCCTAAGTTGTAGTATGACCAAAAAGAATTGGGATTTAACTCAATACTTTCCCGGTAGGCTGCCTCCGCTTCGCGCCAGAGTTCCTTGGCTTGCAAAACATTGCCTAATTTGTAATGAAACTCCGAAATGTCCGGCTGGAGTTGAATAGCTTTGCGGTAGTGAACAATAGCTTCGTCCCACTGTTTCAGAGCGCTAGCAGCTTCTGCTATTTTGCAATAAGCTTCGCAACAACTCGGGTTTAAAAAAATGGTGCGGTGGTAACAAACTAGCGCTTTTTCTGGCTTATTTTGGGCAAGCAATGTATTACCCAAATCTAGATATTCTTCCGCTATTTCTATTGGTTCGACGATGAGTGCTTGATACCAACAGTCTGCCGCTTCCTCAGCTTGACCGACTTGGGTAAATATCCGGCTCAAATTACGGTAAAATCCTGCAAAGTTTGGTTGCAGGGAGATGGCTTTTTGGTAACAGGCGATCGCCTCTTGCCACTGTTCCAATGTAGCGCAGAGAGTGCCGAGGTTAGCAAAAGCTTCGGCAAAATCGGGTTGCAGGGCGATCGCAACTTTATACCAATACCTTGCGTCTTGTAGTTTACCCTGAGCTTGCAGCGCCTTTCCTAGGGTTTTGCAAGTCTCTGCAGAATTGGGTTCAGATGCCAAAACTTGTTGGCAAAGTGCGATCGCCCGATCGAAGTTCCCTGTAGCCAAATAAATTTCTGCCTGCTGCTGAAAATTCACTTGCACTGTTTCTGAATTCATTTTTTATTTTCCTTTTGAGTAATCATTCCATGTAAGATTATATGCTACAATTTGCCAAAATTCAAGTTTCTGTAAGTAGAGCTAGCGATCACAGAATAGTGCTGAATGTCCGCGAGATTAATATAAACTAGACAGTAATAGGTTAACAGCGAGCTAAATAATGTCAACAGTCAATCCAACACCGGTAATCAGCGTAATTATACCTGTATATAATGGCGATCGCTACATCGTGCAAGCGGTAGAAAGCGCCCTAGGTCAAACTTTTACTAATTTGGAAATTATAGTTGTAGACGATGGTTCGACCGATCGCACGCAGCAAGTATTGCAGCCTTATTTTGATAGAATTCGCTACATATATCAGGAAAATCAAGGAGTAGCAGCCGCCAGAAATCTTGCTTGCCAACTAGCCCAAGGCGAGTTTTTGGCATTTCTAGATGCCGATGACTATTTCCTACCATCCAAGCTAGAGAAACAACTAGCTTGCTTTAACGCTGACCCCGGATTAGATATGGTGCAAACAGGTTGGCTCATGGTCGATGAAACCGGGCGAGAGATTTCTGCTGTCAAGCCTTGGCAGCAAGCGCCTAAATTAGATTTAGAAAGCTTTATTCTATATAAATGCGTGCGACCTAGTGCAATGATGCTGCGCCGAAAGTGGTGGGAAAAATTGGGCGGTTTCGATTCTCAGTTTCCACTAGCAGAAGATTTAGACTTTGCCTTGCGTTTAGCTTTCAAGGGGTGCAAAACAGTTTGGTTAGAAGAAACACTTATCTGTTATCGCCAGCACAATTCTAATCTCATGTCAATCGGTTTTCGCGTAATGAAGAATATAGAAATAGTGATGAAAAAATTCTTCGCTCGACCCGATTTGCCTCAGTCAATCCGGCAGTTAAAAAACCCGGAACGCTATCAATGCTTAAAGTGGCTGGCATGGCGGATGTATCGCGACGGTCATCTAGCAGAGATGGCACAGTGTTTAGAAGAGTCATTACAATATACGCCTTTTTCGCCCACAAAAACAGTTTTGAATTGGCTAGAAAGTTTTCAGATGGCTTCGGAAGAATATGGGGAAATTTTTGACGCTTATTCGCTGAGTAAGTTAGCGGAATGGCAAGAGATAATTCTGATGGTGATGACTAATCCACCCCAATCTCAACAGAGTTCTATTCCCACACCTTCCAAAGCGCATGAAGCGAAGCTATCCCGTAGGGAAACGCACATTCTACTCTACAACACGGACGATCCGGGCGTGGGAGGATTAGCGCAGTACAATCATGCCATTCTCTGTAAGTTAGCCCTATTAGGCTATCGAGTAACTTGCGTGCAAACCAAACATTCTAGCCCCTTGGTTGAGCGAGAACGAGAGTTAGGTATAGAGCATTTGTGGGTGGATTTTAGCGGCCATAAAGATTTACAGCGGGTGTTAAGAAATACTCAGGATGCACGAGAGCTTTTTGCTAGTAATCAACCGGATCTGATTATTTTTAGCGATGGTTGGCCATTTTCCAATTTTGCAGCTAAACAGGTAGTTATTCAAATGGGAATACCATACATGATGGTGATCGGGTTAGTTATGCCAGAACACGCAACTTTTGCCTGCGGGGATGTAGTGCCTTATGTAGAAGGAGCGCTCTACCACTGCCTGCAAGCTAGAGCCGTGATTGTTGGCGCTTACGAACATTTAAATTTATTGTGCAAACATTTCAAGTTGCCAAAAGAGCGAGGACAAGTGATTTACTTGGGGCGTTCTCCTGAATATTTTGCACCTCCTAATGCTGCGGCTCGTCAACGCCTGCGACAAGAAATAGAAATTCCTGAAGATGCGATTGTCTGTTTCACATCTGCTCGATTGGCATCGATTAAAGGGCATCGATATCAGATCGAAGCAATCAAGCAGTTGCAGCAGTCTCCTGTGTGGTCTAAACTGTATTTTGTGTGGGCAGGAAGTGGTGAGGGAAGCGCTGACAATGTAGAAATAGAATTGAGGGAAACTATTAAAGAGTTAGGGGTGAGCGATCGCGTGAAGTCGATCGGACAGCGCTGGGATATCCTAGATTGGCTGGATGCTAGCGACATATTCATTTTGACTTCTGTGGCAGATGCCGCGCCTTCTCTGGCAGTCATGGAAGCGATGGCTAAGGGATTGCCGGTAGTTGCAACGGCTGTGGGCGGCATTCCTGAAGGGCTTGGTGATGCTGGGAAATTGTTGCCCGATCCGAATACCGATCCAGAGGGAACCGCGAGGGAATTGGCGAAAACTGTAGAAGCTTGGGCGATGAATCCAGAATTACGACATCAAATTGGTCAAGCTTGCAAGCAGCGGGCCGAAAAACTATTCAAAGAGGAACGGATGTTGGCAGAGTCGATGGAGGCGATCGAAAAAGCTTTAGTTTGCGATGATCGCCAAACAGATTCATTTGTTACTCAAAAAAAGGTGCAGAGGTCAATGGCGAAAATAGAAAGCCTGGTCAACTACAGCTCTTTAGTATGGAATGCTTGGCAGGCTTACTGTCAAGAAGATCTAAGCAGAATGCAGAAGTCGCTTCAAGAATCTTTGAAGTACACACCTTTTTTGACTACAGAAACGCTATTAAACTGGGTAGAATATTTTGGTCATTTTTCCTCAACCAAAGGGCATAATTTAGATACATATTCTCTAATTAATTTAGTAGAATGGCAACAATTAGTCGAAGAAGTACAGGGTATTGAATCTGTATTTTCTGCACGATAAAGTAACAGATTGACATTTTAAATTGGGATTGCTGTCAGGAGTAAAATTGCATCTTCCTTCTTCCTTCTTCCTTCTTCCTTCTTCCTTCTTCCTTCTTCCTTCTTCCTTCTTCCTTCTTCCTTCGTTATCACCGAGAAAACTCATGTCAATGGCAAATTCGACACCGCGAGTAAGTGTAATTATTCCAGCATATAATGGCGATCGCTACATCGCGCAAGCGGTAGAAAGCGTCATCAGCCAAACCTATAAAAAGTGGGAAATTATCGTCGTAGACGACGGATCAACCGACGACACCCGCCAAGCATTGCAGCCTTATTTTGACAAAATTCGCTATGTTTATCAGGAAAACCAAGGAGTAGCGGCCGCCCGCAACCGAGGAATTCAGGAATCCCGAGGTGAATTAATTGCTTTTTTAGATCAAGATGACTTTTTATTGTCCGATAAGTTAGCGGGACAAGTTGCGTTATTTGACGCTCAGCCATCACTAGGAATTGTTAATAGTGGCTGGCGAATGGTTAAAGAGCAAGGCGAAAGTATTTTCGATGTCACACCCTGGGAATACTTGCCTCAGCTAGACTTAAAAACCTGGATTGTTTATATGCCCGTACTTCCCAGCGCCATGATGTTTTCGCGGCAGTGGCTGGAACGAGTCGGTGGCTTTGATTCTCAGTATGATTCAGTAGATGATGCCGACTTAATCTTGCGTTTAGCACTATCTGGCTGCGAAGCTGCTTGGTTGCCTCAAGTGACAGTATGCTACCGCCAGCACGGGCAAAATGTCTCCATCCAGAGAGCGCTAAAACAGGCAAACCTTTGTATTAAATTAAAGCAAAATTTCTTCAGTAGAGCCGACTTGCCAGAGGACATCCGCCAATTAGAAAAGCAGGCTTTTTATGAAGCTCTGACATGGATGGCGTGGCAACTTTACTACAGTGGCTATCCGGCAGAAATGACTGAGTATTTGCAAAAATCTTTGGATTACACCCCATCCTCGCTGACACTAACTATAATAGATTGGGTAAAGCGCCTTATCGGAATTTCTAACACCTACGGATGCCCAATTGATGGCAGTGATCTCAGAAAATTACCAGAATGGAAACAGTTAATGGCTAGTATCATTCCTCCCAAAAAAGTGCGCGTCAGTGTCATCATCCCGACTTACAACTGCGAGCGCTACATTGTCAAATCTGTAGAGAGTGTTCTCAGCCAGACTTATCAAAACTGGGAAATTATCGTCGTAGACGACGGTTCAACTGACAACACTCGCCAAGTTTTAGCACCTTACCTCGATTTAATTCAATACATCTATCAAGATAACCAAGGAGCAGCAATTGCTCGAAATCATGCTTGCAAATTAGCAAAAGGGGAATTTTTAGCTTTTCTGGATAGCGACGACTCCTTCCTACCAGAAAAACTAGAAAAACAAGTAGCCTGCTTTGACGCTGACCCCACATTAGATATGGTGCAAACAGGTTGGGTTATTGTTGACAAAAACGATAAAGGCATCTATGGAGTAAAGCCTTGGGAAGAAGCACCAAAATTAGATTTAGAAACTTTTGTTTTGTACAAATCAGTGCGTCCCAGCGCCATGATGCTGCGGCGAGAGTGGTGGGAACGCTTGGGGGGTTTCGATCATCGCTTGCCGCCAACCGAAGATTTAGATTTTGTGCTACGTTTAGCTTTAAAAGGCTGCAAGTCAGTTTGGTTAAAAGAGATATTAACCTGCTATCGTCAGCACGATACCAATCTTATGTCCAACGGCTCCAAATTAATGAAAAATACGGAAATTTTGATGGAGCAATTTTTTGCGCGGCCAGATTTGCCTCAGCACATCCGCGACTTGAAATGCGCGGAACGTTACAAGTGTTTCGTATGGATAGCATGGCGGATGTACCGCGACGGATTTTTGCCAGAAATGGTCGAAAGTCTAGAAAAATCTCTGCATTATACTAATCTGACAGGGACTGAAACTGTTTTTAATTGGTTGGAAACTTTTAAGGGGGTTTCGGAACAGTACGACTACAACTTTGATGCCTATGCCTTAACCAATTTACAGGAATGGCAAGACATAGTGGCGATCGCCGCAAACAATCCTTATCAGTTTCAATCGGCTCCCAGTTTGACTTCTCGGCAGCCAACAAAGCACGTACTCCTGTACACAGAAGACTCAGGAGTCGGCGGTTTGGCTCAGTTTAACCACTCGCTGATGTGTAAATTAGCGGAGGATGGCTACCGAGTTACCAGCGTTCAAAGTCAAGCTTCTAATCCTTTAATTACCGAACAAAAACAGCTAGGTATCGAACATATTTGGCTAGAGTTCGACACGATGAAAGAGTTTTTGCGAATAGCTTACAATTTGGAAGATGCTCAAAAGATTTACGCCCAGGCTCGACCTGATTTAATTATATTTAGTGACGGCTGGCCGATGGCTAACTTTGCAGCCAAACAAGTTGCGATCGAGCAAAATATACCATACATAATCAGTCTGGGTTATATCAATCGCAATTATGAAACCTTCGATCGCGGCGATCAAATTCCCTATTTCGATGCAGTTGCCTACCAGTACATGGTAGCCAAAGCAGCAGTAGCAGTTTCCCACGAGAATTTAAACTTGTTCCAAAGTCTATTTAAAGCGCGTCTAGAACGAGGAAAAGTAATCTATTATGGCAGACCAAATAGTTATTTTGAGCCGCCGAATCTTTCAACTCGCCAACGCCTGCGTCAAGAACAAGGAATCCCCGAAAATGCTGTTGTTTGTTTCACGGCGGCGAGATTGACTCCAATTAAAGGATATCAGTATCAATTGCAGGCGATCGCCCAATTGAAAAATCGTCCAATTTGGCCCCAAATTTACTTTGTTTGGGCCGGGCCTGGGTCTACTACTCACGACAATCTGGAACCTGAATTAAGAGCAACTGTGAGCAAATTGGGAGTAGAAGAACAGGTTAAATTCTTAGGACAGCGTTGGGATATTGCCGATTGGCTCGACGCCAGCGACATCTTTATTTTATCT
>JARCMA010000527.1 GCA_030248405.1 Microcoleus sp. MP8IB2.171 | reverse complement strand
GGGTACGATGACTAATTCTACGGCGCGGCGCAAATCTTCGGCGTTAACTTCTGTGCGTCCTTCGATGGCGGCGCAGGCGCGGGCGACGCGCACTGCGAATATTTCGGCGCGGTGTCCCTGAACTACGCCACGGAGGGCTTCTTCTACTAGGTAGGCAATTTGTTCGCGGCTGATGGTGACATCTTTGAGCCATTCTCTGGCGAGGATGATTTGGGTTTTGAGGTTGTCGGTGTCTTCGGCGTATTGGTTGAGGAATTCTTGGGGGGAGCTGGAGTAGGATAAAGCTTGTTCTACTGCATAGACTCTTTCTTCTAGTTGGAGTGCTGCGTCGGCTGAAAGTACGATCGCGATGCGATCGAGCAAATGTTCTCTCAGCGGCCCTTCTTCGGGGTTATAGGTGGCGATAAATAGAGGTTTGCAGGGGTGTTGGAAGCTGATGCCTTCGCGTTCTATTTGGTTGCGACCTTCGGTTAATACTGTTAGCAATTGGTTGGAAATGTTGTCATCGAGGAGGTTGATTTCGTCTACGTAAAGTACGCCTCGATTTGCTTGGGCTAAGAGTCCGGGTTGAAATACGGTTTGGCCGAATTTTACTGATTGTTCGACATCGACTGAACCTAAGAGTCTGTCTTCGGTGACACCCAAAGGAATTTGAATGAATGGTGTGGGAATTATTTCAGTATTTTTGGGGGGATTAGTATTTGTGGAACTGGCATCTTGCCCGTTTTCTTCTAATAGAAAAGATGCCAGTTCTGCAATATTTTCATCGGGTTCGGCGTTGCAAAAAGAATCTTTAACAATTTCAATGGGTGGCAGTAAGGAGTGCAAGGCGCGGGCCATTACTGATTTTGCTGTCCCGCGGCGGCCTGCGATCGCCACTCCTCCCAATCCGGGATCTACTGCTGCTAACAGCAGGGCTAATTTGATTGCTTCTTGCCCGACTACGGCGGTGAGGGGAAAGGCTGTGGTGGAAGGGCTAAGGTTGGCTGCGGGCATAGGATTTTCGGATGTAAAAATTTGAACTTAATGTTTAGCTTACTTCTTGGAGTATTTTAACTTCTTGCGGCAGAATCACGGTAAAAGTTGAGCCAACTCCTATTTCTGATACTAACTCGATTTTGCCTTGCAGCAGCGTGACGAGCCGCGATACTATTGCTAATCCCAGGCCAGTGCTTTCGGTGGGAAAGAGCTGTTTGCCGGCTTCTCCTGCTTGAAAGAAGGGGTCAAAGATGCGGTTTGTATCTTCGGGGGCGATGCCAATGCCGGTATCTGTAATTGCGATCGCCCAATTTCCTTCTCCAGCAGGGTGGCAACTTAATTCGATGCTACCAGATTCTGTATAGCGAATGGCATTACTCAGCAGGTTGATCAGAATTTGTTGCAGCCGCTGTGCGTCGGCGATTACTTGTGTGGGGGCGCCGTCGCTGGTAACAGCGAGCTTTAATCCTTTAGCATCAGCAATTGGCTGCATCATTTCTACTACGGTGTTAATTACAGATTGTACATTAGTGGGCCGCAGGTTAAGTTTAATTTTTCCGGCATCGGCGCGAGAAAGTTCTAGTGTGTCATTAATCATGCGAAGCAAGTGTCTGCCGTTGCGTAATACTCGCTCGATGTGTTCGATGCCGGGGAGGGTATCTTTGATTTCAGATTGCCATTTTTCTTGGCGCAAAAACAGTTCGGAATAACCAATAATGGAGTTGAGAGGAGTTTTGAGTTCGTGAGCTAAATGGTAGACGTTTTCTTGATTGACGCTAACGAGGCGATCGAGTTCTTGATTGGTGAGTTTTAACTGAGTTTGGATTTGTTGAAGTTCCCGCAGCCTCTGAGCGACGTAGCTGTTGAAACACTGGGCAATTGCTTCGTCTACTACGGCATCTATGAGCCGAAAAGCTCTGAATACTTCGGCGGTGGTTCCTGCTAGCAATTCTGCTTCTAATTGGGAGAATATTACTTGACGCAATAAGTGGTATTCCCGGGCTACTTCTGCAGCGTCGTAGCCTTGTTCGGCTCTGAGAAATCCGTGATCTAAACTGGCTTCAATTATTAGTTTTATCTCGCTGTTTTGATATTGGGAAAGCACTGTGGCCATCGCCGCCAGCAGGTGAGGTATGTGATTTTCGATTGCTGAGTGCGGTAAGGCGTCAGCGCTTTCAATTTCCCGATCCTGACGTACTGCTGCAATCCAGTTTTTGACGATAGTATCGGTTTTGTCGGCGAGCACTTGGCTGTAGTCCATGATGTCGGCGTGGGGGTGAAGTTTGGCAGAGATTGCCCATGCTTCATTGTAGTTTAGCGATCGCTCGATCTGCATACCAAACTTCGGGCGATCGCGACCCTGCCAAAAGAAGTAGTTTTGAGGTGATTTTTTCCCTGTGCCGGATCTCTCTCTAGGGGTCGATCCCAGCTTGTTGCTGCCAAAATCAGCACTTAAATTTATTGACAGAAGAGCCAGAAAGTAGTATAGTCACTCGAACCGAGAGTTTTTAATTTTTAAGTTTTATTATTTTCAGGGGACTAAATGGAAAACGTGCAAGCTGTGATTGCTACAACAACATTTATATGTGTAATTTTCTTAATAATTACAGAATGGATACACCTCACAGTTGCGGCATTTCTGGGAGCGGTGATTCTGGTTTTTACCCACGTGATGACGTTAAACAACGCGATCGAATATATCAGTCGGAGTCACGCCACGCTGGGCTTATTTTTCGGAGTCATGGTAATGGTGAGAGCCTTTGAGCCTACCAAAGTATTTGAATACTTGGCAACTCAAATTGTGCTTTTGGCTAAAGGCAAAGGCAAAAATCTCTTGCTGGGTATTGTTGCGATTACTACCCCAATTTGTGCAGTTTTGCCCAATGCCACGACAGTCATGCTGCTAGCACCATTAATTCCGCCAATAGCCGAAGAAGTCGGTGTAGATTTTGTGCCCCTGCTAATTTTAATGGTATTTGTGGCTAACAGTTCGGGACTGCTGACAATCGTGGGCGATCCGGCGACATTCATTGTAGGCGATGCTATTAACATGAGCTTTGCAGATTACCTGGTAAAGTTAAGTTTGGGCGGGGCAATTTCAGTAGGAGTGATAGTAGTTATGTTGCCTTGGTTGTTCCGCGAAATTTGGCACAAAAACTTAGACGATTTGGAACACTTGCCGCAGCCCAAAATCAATCACCCGCGAGTCTTAGCAGTGGGCGGTGTAATTATAGCTTTCGTGCTGACATTTTTTGTAGTGGGAGAGTCGTTGCCCGTGCCTATTTCACCGGCAGCCGTTGCTTTGTTGGGGGCTGCTTTGGCAATGCTTTTAGCTCACCATTCCCAAATTGATTCTGTTAATAATATTTTGCGGGATTTAGATTGGAGCACGCTGCTATTTTTTATGTCTATCTTTGTACTGATTGGCGGTTTGGAAAAAACCGGAGTAATCGGCAATATATCTGGAATATTAGCAGTGATTTTAGGTAAAAATATTTTTCTTGGTTCTTTAGTTTTGTTATTTTTTGTGGGTTTGATGTCGAGCGTGGTGCCAAATATTCCGCTGGTAGTGGCGATGGTGCCACTGCTAAAACAGTATGTTGTCAATGTCGGGCTGGCACCGGCAGAGGTGCTGGCTCCGGATTTTGCAGGGCAGTTTCCACCTGCTGTGCTGCCGCTGTTTTATGCGATGATGTACGGAGCAACTTTAGGCGGAAATGGCACTTTGGTAGGAGCTTCTTCTAATATTGTGGCGGCGGGAATTTCTGAACAGCACGGGCGCCGGATTTCTTTTCAAACTTTTTTGCGTTACGGGCTGCCTGTGATGGCGCTGCAATTAATAATTGCGGCTGTTTATGTAACTATTCGGTTTCTGATTTAAAGAAGTCTAGGACTTACGCATTGACAAAAAACATTATCTATGTATTCTCGACCATAGCATCACTCTGAAGGTTTGCAAAAATATGCTCACGTATAACTAAG
>JARCMA010000526.1 GCA_030248405.1 Microcoleus sp. MP8IB2.171 | reverse complement strand
CCGATAAATTCATGGTACATTTTGATTGTCTGTTGGGTGGGGGCGGGTTTACAATATTATTTGTTTTTGCCATATATTTTTGGTGAACCCGCCCCTACAAATCGGGTTTATTATAAAACACAACGTGTCTTATCTGAACAATATTAGGAGCTAGGTAATGAATAGCAATCAATTGACAGGCAAACTTGCCAACCCAAAACTAACCCTGTTTGCCTTTCACTTGTGCAACAACCTTGCCAAAGGCGACCAACAAACTGTAGACAATGCCGACCATTTGTGGCATCAATGCGTTGCTTTGGGAAACCTGCTGCAAACCAATCCAAAACTCGATACTTTACCAGAACATCTTGCTAACACAAAAAGCCAAAATAGCCAACAAAGCGACTATTTAGAACTTTATCAGTCAGATGGTGATAGAATCCTATCATTTACGACTCTCAGCCAACCAGACAAAGTCTCGCTGCAAGGCGGAATTTATCCGGTGCAACTGCACGACACTTACGCCCTTGACTTGACGCTGCTTGCCACAGATACACTAGAAATCAACCAACTAAACAATCTCAATTTTCAAGGTTGTCTGCTACCGAATAAAATCCAAGCATCACTGGGACAAACGTTGGTATTATTTGCCAAACCAGTTGATTTTTCTGGTAATTATAAAGAATTAGCAATAGCTTGTGTAGAAGCTTTGTTTCAAAATGTACAAAACCAGCCCAAACCCTATTTGATTGAAGAGGGAAAACTTCTCGGCAGTCCCATTTTTGAATTTGACAATGCTCAAGAAAATCCGAGTTTAAACTGCCATATTCTAGTCTGGTTAGATACAGATGAAAAAACTTCAGAGTTAGAGAATAGTGGTGATTATTATAATCCGCTGCTCAATTTGTTATGCTGTCGGACTAAAATCATTTACGCCTATTACCAAGCGCAGCGCTGCAACGAGGAAGCGAGGAAACTCTACAGCCAATTAGAAGACAAGGTGAAAGAGTTTAGCAATTTAAAATCTGAGCCAAAAGAGCGACTGAAACAACTAGAAAATTGGCTAATTCAACTTCCCCAAATCGGGTTTGAGTATGCCCGCTATTTGCGAGATATAGAACTTCACCTGACTACAATTGAAACGAATGCTGACAATTATACTTACTGGCGCAAACAACTTGTCAGTTACAGCCTCGAAGAAACAGATAACTTAGATTTTATCCGAGATTTCTTTAGCGGGAGTTGCCGGATATTTCAGAAACAGATTAAAGTCAACATGAGTTATCTTACCGCAGGACGGCAATTGTTTCAACAGATGATTGAAACTATCCGAATAATTGTCGAATTGGACGGTCAAAAACAACAAGCAAAGTTTGAGCTAGCGGAAAGAAAAAGCGATAGCGAATTGCAAAACACGATTCAATCGGTAGGTGCAGGCATCGGTGCAGGCATCGGTGTAGCCGGAATCATTGCTAGCAGCTATCCTCTGATAACGCAAGTTCCAATTGCACCTTTTTCTACATCTTTACCACCCCATCCCTTTGTATTATCTCTCTTCTTCAGTTTATTATTCGGCGCAGGCTTTGGCTTTGGTACTTGGCGGTTGACTCGGAGAATTAAGCCCAAGGATGCAAATAGTAGCAATCAGATAATTGGTAGAATACCGGGCGGTTGAAACCGCGTCTATAAAAGCAAAACCAGCCTCCGCTGGTTGAATAAAGAGTGGCTAAAATCATGCTATTCTCTTCAGTCTGCGGAGGCAGACATCGTTTGTATAGACGCGGTTTCAACCGCCGTCTGCATCTCACCATAATTCTAGATCACTTATGACTTTTTCTAAGTCAATCTTTTTCGTCATCTCCTGCGGCAAATAATCAAAAACTTTCTCTAAAACTTCCACAGACACATTGTTCATCAACCAATCATCACTACAATTATCCCCAAGATTAAAAAAATACCTTAAACGTTCCTCTATCGACTCCTTATCTCCTTTATCCACTTGTCCAACTCGCTCAAACCAATTCCCTTGCGAGTCCTTAAAACAATTAGCATCAACAGTACATATCTGATGCACTAAAGCTAATGAATTCTTATCAAGACCATTTTTGCTGGTCGAGTTAATCGGATACGCTGTTGGTAAACCTTTACAGGTTTCTTGGAAGGTTAAGGGAATCACCGTAAAAGTTTGTAGGCATTCAGAGTCATCTTGAAATTGGTCGCTTGTCCAAAATAGATAATGATGCTCTCCCCGCAAAATCCTACTAGAATTAATTATCAGGGTGCAATTAACAGTCTTGCATTCCATCTTCCCTGGTTTACTTAAATCATAAACGTGATTGTGATTGTGTTGGCAACGAAGAGATACTTTCTGGGCATTTACTAAATAAATCCAACCTTGACGAGGTGTTTTTCCAGCCACGTTATTACCCTAATTCACTGATTAATTTTTGTCTTTCTGTCTGAAGATTCAGCCTCACTACTTGCTCTAGTTGATGGCTATCTTTAACCTCAATCATTGGGGCAGTGCTGTACACATACTTTAGTAACTTCTGGATTTTCTCCTGTCCTGATCCTGCCCATTCTCTCCGAATGTTGTCCAGCATTAGTTTTAGTCCTACAGGTAATTCTAAATCATCGACATTACCTGCTTCGGCACCAAGTCGGATAAATATGGTTTCTCCCACAGATTCTTGCACAATTGTTTTGCCATTCATTTGATTTAAGGCAACAATGATGTCTTCGTTCCAAGGGCTATAGTGATAATAACGCCAATTTAGCTCTGTAAGCTGTTTGTTTGTCCATTTGACAGAATAAAGGTCGGCTAAATACAAAAATTTGATTAATTGCGTTTTTGTAATATGCCCTTTTGTGGCGAAAACAAAATACTTGATGAGGGTTTCTAGCATGGCTTTGATTTTTTTAGGGTGCGTCGCTCTTAAAATTCATGAATTCCATCGATAATGTCATTGCGACGCACTTTGCGACTGTTGGGAAAGAGTAAAAGAGAGGGTTGTTTATTCAACCGTTAAACTACTCGTTAACAGGCTCTGCCTGGTAACGCATATTCGGAGGCTCTGCCTCCTTAATCCTGTGCCGAGGCAGAGCCTCTAGATATGGATTCCAAGGCAGAGCCTTGGAACCAGTTACTGTTACGATTAAAGAAACCGAGTTTTTAGCAGAATTTACGTCTACAACGCGTCTTTTCGTTAAAAACCCGGTTTCTGGATACCCGCGCGCAAGTCCTAAATCGTACCCTAACCGTTACATTTTGCTGATAATCCTTTGCACGATTTCCACACCTGTTACCGCCTGCCAGCCAAACAGCCCCAATAGCGCGACATTTAGAACGATGTGACTGTATCTGGCCAAATCATTGCCTTTTTGCATCAACGGTGTAAGCGAGGCTGAAATCGCGATAATTGCGGTCATTCCCAAGCCGGCTAGCAAGTGGGATCCCACAAATAGTTTGCCGTTGTTGATGTAGGTGACTGCCATTCCGCCGATCGCACCTGTTACCATTAAGGCTAGCAGCAAAGAACCAATTTGGTGATGCTTGATGTTGAATTTGCCCTTAATTAACTCTTTTTTGACTTCGCCTTCAGCACTTCTGGTACGGCGGATTTGAAGACCGAGATACAAAGCATAAAACGACAGAGCCAACAATACCCACATTAAAACTGGGTGGAAGAATTGGCTCCAAACTTTCACAGATTCCGGAATTTCGACGTTCATAGTGTTCTGAGGATTAGCAAACATACTTCATAAAAATTAGCATACCACTAAGTCCGTCTCGTGCGACCGTAAAAATATACGGGATGAGACACTATTATGCCTGCCACTAAACAAGACGCTGTATTGATTCAAGCCGCCAAGACTGGCAACATTATTCACGTCCAAGCTTTACTCGCTAAGGGTGTTAACGCTAACGCCAAAGACTCTGAGGGGACGACGGCTTTGATGTTTGCTGCCCAAAAGGGCTATACAGAAATCGTGCGTACTCTACTAAACAATGACGCTAATGTCAACCAGGTGAGCAGGCGTTTTGGGCTAACGGCTTTGATGCTGGCGGCGGCTCACAAACAGGCTGACTCTGTGCGGCTGTTGCTGGCTGCTGGTGCTGATGTTAATGCTAAAAATGATGATGGAAGTACGGCTTTGATGGCGGCTTCTCTCAAGGGCGATATCAATGTTGTGCGGATGTTACTTGATGCTAATGCTGATGTAAATGTGCGAGATAAAGATGGAGATTCTGCTCTGAAAATAGCTGCTTTCTCCGGTCATCTAGCTGTTGTTAAAGCTTTGGTAAATGCGGGTGCGGTTGCTGACAATTCTATGGTGTTTTTAGCTGTGCGTCAAGGTAGCGCTGAAATTGTGCGAATTTTGCTCAATTGCGGCGCGGATGCTAATGTTAAAAATCTAGAGAGCAAAACTGCTTTGATGCTAGCTGCGACGGTGGGAAATTTGGCTGTTGTCGAGGCGCTATTGGCTGCTGGTGCTAATGTCGAAATTCGCGACAAAGAGGGCGAAACTGCTTTAACTTTGGCTGCAGATTCCGGCAATACTGATGTGGTGCAAATTTTGCTTGCTGCGGGTGCTAATGCGAATGTGAAAAATGGAGATGGGGGCACGGCTTTGATGGCCGCTGCTGCTGGCGGAAATGCGTCGATCGCACATATCTTACTCGATGCTGGCGCGGATATCAACGCTAAGGATAAAGATGATGAAACTGCGTTGAATTTTGCGGTGGTTGAAGGCTGCGAAGATGTGGTGGAATTGCTCTTAAACCGAGGTGCTAGTGTCGGTGCGAGAAATCGGTTGGGTGATACGCCTTTGCTGGTGGCGGCTGTTCACGGCCATAGTGCGATCGTAGCGGCTTTGCTGCAAAAAGTAAACTCAAATAAGGCTGATTTCCTGAATGCTAAAAACTTTGGGGAGACGGCTTTGACGCTGGCTGCGTTTCACGGACATACTGAGACGGTGAAAGCTTTGCTTGACGGCGGTGCTGATCCCAATGTCCCAGCGGATTTGGGGAAAACGGCTTTAATGAAGGCGTGCGATCGCGGTTATATTGCGATCGTCCAATTATTAGTCGAAAAAGGTGCCGATGTCAACTTGCTGGATGATTCGGGCGCCACCGCTTTAATGTGGGCCGCACATCGGGGTTATGCTGATGCAGTAGAAATTTTAATCGCTGCTGGTGCAGAAATAAACCACAAAAATCCGGGAAATTATACAGCTTTAATGCTGGCAGAGTTTAAAGGTTATTCGAGTGTGGTGAAATTGCTGAAAAGTACGGGAGCACTGGAGTAAATATCGCATCACGGGAGTTAGATAAGACGGCGGTTGAAACCGCGCCTATACAAACCAAGCAGACGGCGGTTGAAACCGCGTCTATACAAACGAAGTCCGCCTCCGCGGACTGAGGAAAATGCGGTGTCAAGAAAAAAACATCATGTTAACCATCCATTCTTCAACCCGCGTCGGCGGGTTTTGTTTGTGTAGGCGCGGTTTCAACCGCCGTCT
>JARCMA010000525.1 GCA_030248405.1 Microcoleus sp. MP8IB2.171 | reverse complement strand
AGTCCTCACTACCAACCTATTTTTTGACAATCGTTCGAGCAAACATAAATATTAGTTGTCACTTTCCAACTCGCAATGCCCAATGCCCAATGCCCAATGCCCAATGCCCAATGCTCAATTACCAATTAATACATTTGAGATTCAATTTCGTCAAAAGTAACAAAACGTTCACCGGGCAACAAAACCGGCTGCGAAGCAAAAATTAGCTGACCTCGATCGCTTCGGTGACTGACAACTACACCTGCCGGACGCTGCATCTGCTCGGAATGCACTTTCAGATAAATACTATATGCCGATCGAGCAGCTCGGATCAAATCGGGAGCTAGCAAGCTGTGACTTTCGGAAGTTTCTATCGTGGGTTCTGGGTTTGGCTGGTATGGAGTCACTGGAAACTTATCATAATGGTATAGGTCGATTTATTGGTGTTGCCTCTCGATTGATCGAACTTACCTTATTTTTTAAGAATAGACTTAGGTGGAAATTATTAATAGATTAACCTACAATCCTCCCTTGGCTGCGATCGAACTGCGGCTGCGATCGCTCCTTTCCGCCCAACTGTACGCGGCTGCGTGGGTAGATCCGTCCCCCGCAACGCTAATGGGGGTTTTCGATCACCTGCGAACTCTGCGCTACATCCTCCACGACTACGTGCCCCGGCCCGTGTCCGAATCTCCGCCCAACCCGGGCGAGGTGCGCTACCAGTGGCAAACAGGCACCTTGCTGTTCACGGATTTGGCAGGGTTTACCTCGCTGTTGGAAGCGAATGCGACCCAGGGGCGCAAGGGAGCTGAAAGCCTGCTGGGCGTGATTAACGACTATTTTGCCTCGATGATTGAAATTGTCAGCAAATCGGGCGGGGATTTGCTGGAGTTTACCGGAGATGCGATGCTGGTGCAGTTTCTCTCAGGGGTTTACCAAGAGGATACAGCGAGGGCGGTGCGGGCGGGTTTGCGGATGCAGCGGGCGATGGATGAATTTGCCAATATTGAAACGGCGCGGGGAGTTTTGTCTTTGAGGATGCGGGTGGGCATCCACTGCGGCCGCTACATTAGTGCTGACATCGGTACCCCGCTGCGGATGGCTCACGTACTGCTGGGGCATTCAGTCCAGCAAGCCAAGCAAGCTGAGGGTTATGGAACTGTGGGGCGGGTGTGTGTGACTGAAACTGCTAGAGAGTCTTTGGGAGAGCAATTTCGTTTTGAACCCGGGAAACCCGGTTATTTTTTGGTGGCGGACGATTTCACGGACGATCGACTCGGAGAGTATGATATCACTTTGACTGGGCGGCGGATGCCGAGTTCGGTATTGCTCGATCGCAGCGTTGCGGGCTTGGTAAAAGAAATCGGGGAAGCTGTGAATCGGCTTGAACCCCTTGCTAGTTATATTCCCAAAGCGATTCTGAGACTGCTGGTGGAAAATGCTGATCAGCGCAAAATCCCGCCGGATTTTCCTGAACCGACGGTGATGTTTGTCAACTTGATTGGTTTACCGGAGTCTGTGGACAAAGCTTCGCTGGAGGAAGAAGTCAATCTGATAGTGGCTTTTTCTCGGGTGTTTGCGTCGATTGATGCTGTAGTCTCGGCTAAAGGGGGCGTGTTGCAAAAAGTAACGGCGCACTTAGACGGTTCCGATATGCTGATTTATTTTGGCGTAACCGACGCTCACAGGGATGACGCCAGCCGCGCCGCTAGTGCGGCGATTGCGATCCGAGATATGATTACAGGCTTGCCTCGGGTAATTATCGGGGGTAAAGAAATAAAAGTAAGCTGTCAAATTGGCCTGTCCCTGGGGCCGGTGTTTGCTGCTGAGGTTGGGGAACCGCGAGGGCGCAGGGAGTTTAATATCCTCGGGGATACGGTGAATACGGCTGCTCGATTGATGAGCAAGGCGGGGGAAAACCAAATTTTGATTGCTGAAATGGTGTTTGAGTCGATCGAGCTAAACTTCATTTGCGAGGCTTTGGGAGCTGTTGCTCTGAAGGGGAAATCTGCTCAAACTCCGATTTTTGCTTTGCAAGGTGCAAAAGGGGAGAAGGGAAAAGGGGGCATTTAAATCACTTTGCTGGGTAATAGTTGTGCAGGTTTTAGGCTTCAAAAAGGCAAGTACAGGACAACCGCTTTCCACTGTGACTACTAAATGTTATTTTTATAATTTTTTACGATACTTCTTCGTCAGATCAGTTCCGGTTGCATCGGAATGATTTAACCGCAGAGAACGCAGAGAACGCAGAGGGAGATCAGAGAGAGATGAATAATTCTGATGAAGGGCGGAATTAATATCACTCGCATAGACTAAACTCCGATCGATACTTCACCGTTCCGCTGCAATCCTCCAAAGCTCCACTTTCTAACTCGAACACCATAAAAGCCTCATCGGGCACATCATATTCACATCCCAAATTCTTTCTACTAGCAGGAATGAACCCAAAACGCGAATAGAAATCTGGATGACCAAGCACAACCACTGCCTGAAATGCCGATCGCCCGCACTCTTTTAAACCCTCCCGAATCAGCAGCGTTCCTATACCTTGCCGCTGATAGTTGGGTAGAACTGCGACTGGCGCCAACCCCTGAATCGACAAATTCCTAGAACATTTTCCTTCGACGACAACCGGACTGAAGAAAATGTGTCCGACAACGCGATCGGATTGCACGGCAACAAAGGAAAATGTAGCTCCAATTCCCCGCATTCGATCAACTAAGTTAGCCTCATTTTCTCGCCCGAATGCCGCAATATTAACGTTGCGAACAGCTTCTACATCTTCTGGCTTTTCGGTACGGATATACATAGCTTATATTGATTGATTGTTCTAGCAACTAACAGTCATTATTGCGGTACAAGCTGACCGGAAGACAATCGCTTAATGCCCTCCATCGCTGTAGTTTCTCCGGCTTTATCACCGCCCTCGCGGGCAATTTTTAAAGCTCCCTCGTAGGATTCGAGAGCTTGAGCATATTGACCGAGACTTTCATGAATTGCGCCCATATTGTTGAGCAAGCGTCCGATACTTGTCTTGTCGCCGATTGCTTCTAACATCGGTATTGCTTGCTGAAAATAAATCAGCGCTTGAGTATCTTTGCCAAGCTTGCGAGAGGTAAGTGCCATGTTGTTGAGGAGGCGGCCGACGCCAGCCCGGTCTCCGATTTCCCGACGAATTGCTAAAGCTTGGTGATAAAATTCCATCGCTCTATCAAAGTCGCCGATGTTGTAGTAGACGCCGCCCATGTTATTGAGGGTACGGCCTAAATCGCGCCGATCGCCCGATGCCGTGCGAATCGTCCGCGCTTGCTGGTAAAATTCGATCGCCTTGGCGTAATCTACCTGTTCTGTGTACACGGCCGCGATGTTGTGGAGCGATTCTCCAATTTCAATTTGGTCGTCGGTAGTTTTGGCAAGTTCCAAAGCTTCTTGGTGCAGTTTCATCGCTTCGGAAAAATTGTCCCCAATCCGGTTAACGAAACCGATGAGATTGAGAGTGCGCGCGATACGACGCCCTCCGCTGATTTCTCGGTGAATGACTAAAGCTTGCCGCAAAACTTCCAAAGCTTCGGCCCTCAAACCCATTTCGCCATAAACTTCCCCCATATTATTGAGGGTTTCTCCGATTCCCGCTTTGTCGGCTAGTTGCTTGCGAATTGCCAAAACTTGCTCAAAAGTCTCGATTGCTTCTCGCAACAAACCCTCGCGGTGCTGTTTTACTCCTGTTTCAAAGAGTTCGTTTGCTTGCGTTTTGCGGTT
>JARCMA010000524.1 GCA_030248405.1 Microcoleus sp. MP8IB2.171 | reverse complement strand
GAATGGTAAACCGGGAAAGATTGCGGTTAAGGTGATTAACCACTACGGGGATGAAGTGCTGAAAGTGTATGAAAGTCTTTAGAACTGTTGCGATCGATTAAATATGATATTCATCAAGCCCAAAGAAACCGGGTTTTTTACCGAATCTGCGGGCTGCGACGAAGGATTTTTGTAAAAAACCCGGTTTCTGACCACCCGTGGTAAGTCCTAAATTTGACACTTGACAACATGAGAAGCCGATGGCGGGATTTGAACCCGCGACCGATCGATTACGAATCGATTACTCTACCACTGAGCTACATCGGCAAGACGATTATGAATTGTAGCACAAATTCAACATAAAAGCAATGAGTTGTAGAATTTCCTTAAAAAATCCACAACTCATAACTTGAGGACGCGGGCTATAAAAACCCGGTTTCTAGCCAAAATCTTGCTGATGATCGACCTTAAGGCAGAAACCGGGTTTTTGACCCCGCAGGCGAACAGGAATAAACTCATTAAACGGCCAATTCCCCGTCAGTTGAGCCGCCTCTGGCCCCGGAATAAACCAAACCCCGCTGCATATCCAGTGTCAGCATAGTTCCGTCCCGAATCACCCGCGTGGCATTCTGCACGCCCACCATCACGGGCACGCCCAAGCGCAAACCGATAATCGCGGCGTGAGAAGTCAAACTGTCCTCCTCCGTCACCACACCTGCCGCTTTCCGAATCATCTCCACAAAAGCGACGCTGGTGTGCTCCACTACCAAAATGTCTCCAGCGTGGAAATTCGCCACATCCGCAGCAGTGCGAGCAACCCTGGCCATGCCGCTCACCGATCCCAAACCGACACCAGTACCTCTGCCTAAAACCGCTGTCACTACCTCAACTTTGATCAAATCCGTCGATCCGGCAACCCCTTGCAGAGTACCGGCGGTCATCACCACTAAATCTCCGTCGCACACTAACTCTTTTTCCTGGGCGACTGTCATGGCAGAGTGAAATGTCTGACCGGTGGAGGGCAAATCCAGCACCAGCAGGGGTTTTACTCCCCATACTAATTGCAGTTGTCGGGCTACGTCTACGTGAGGAGTAATTGCCAAAATCGGAGTTTTAGGTCGGAATTTCGAGACATTTCGGGCTGTAGCGCCGGTTTTGGTCAGCGTCATGATGGCGGCCGCGTTCAACTGTTCGGAGATTTGGCTGACTGCTTGGCTGATGCCGTTGGGGATCGATCGACCAATATCTTCTACATTCCTAATATTGCGCTTAATTCCTTCCCTCTCCATCCGCACCGCAATTCTCGCCATCGTCGCCACAGCTTCGACGGGGAACTTGCCGACTGCAGTTTCATTCGAGAGCATCACCGCATCAGTTCCGTCAAGAATGGCGTTTGCCACGTCGGAAATTTCGGCGCGGGTGGGACGAGGATTACCTACCATGCTGTCGAGCATCTGGGTAGCGGTAATTACGGGAATCCCCATGCGGTTAGAAGTAGCAATCAAGCGCTTTTGCAAAATCGGCACATCTTCGGCGGGCAGTTCCACTCCCAAATCGCCCCGGGCGACCATCACGCCGTTGCACAGGGCCAGGATTGCTTCCATTTGTTCGATCGCCTCGTGCTTTTCGATCTTGGCAATCACCGGTACTTGCTTGCCCGCACTGGCTATCAGCTCTTTAATTTCGAGCATATCCTGGGGATTCCGCACAAAGCTCAGGGCTACCCAATCGACACCTTGGTCGAGGCCGAACATTAAATCTTTGCGGTCTTTATCAGTCAGCGCCTTAATTGACAGGTAAACTCCCGGAAAATTCACGCCTTTGTTGTTGGAAAGCGGCCCGCCGACGACAACGCGGCAGTACAATTCCCGCGAAGTGCGGTCTACTTTTTCGACCAGCATTTCCACTTTCCCGTCGTCGAGCAGAATCACTGCTCCCTCTGGAACTTCGTCTGCTAGGGGGTCGTAGGTGACGGAAGAAATGAGCTCGGTACCTGGAACTTGGCGACTGGTGAGAATGAAAGGATCGCCGTTTTTGACAACTATAGAGCCTGTCTCAAAGCGCCCTAAACGAATTTTCGGGCCTTGGAGGTCTTGGAGGATGGCAACCGGCTGGTTGAGTTCAAAGGATGTTTGCCGGATTAAGCGAATGCTGCGCTGGTGGTCTTCTTCTGTTCCGTGGGAAAAGTTGAGGCGCAAAGTTGTGGCACCGGCTTCTATGAGCTGGCGCAGCACTTGTGGGTCCGAAGTTGCTGGGCCAATGGTGGCGACGATTTTAGTCCGGCGTAGGGCTTTTGGCAATTGCATCAGCGGTGTTCTGGGGAGGCAGGTGGATTTCTTGTTTAAATTTCGGCTAACGTTTCATTTTTGCACTACAAGCAATGACGCTAGTCTCAAGTCTTAAAAATTTTGATTGTCGTCAAAACAGCAGGTATTGAACAATATATAGAATATCTGACTTTTTACCCATCGGTAATCTTTTCTTGGGGAGCGCCCTTTTTTGCAAATTTTTCCGCTCTCAGGCTTGACATAAATACAGACATACCCATTTATTTTATTTGGTCTGCTCAGCTCTTTTGGCTAATCTAGCACTGGTATCCCTGTACAACATCAATACTTTCCTGTTTGTGCAGAGGCTAGTTTCTGGCGATCGCACTCTGTTGTTTCATGCCTTTAGGCTGAGGTTCCTGACAAAACTTTACTATTGTCTGGCTTGTATCTTATACTACGCAAGTGTGAAATATTAAGGAGTCTTAACAAAGATGTCGGAGGCAGGACGGCCGCTGACAGTGCCGAAAGAGTTTCTGAGTCCTCCCGGTGACTTTAATCCGACACTGCTGCTATTTTTGAGTGCAGTAGCGATTCTCGTGATTTCTAACTTGGGTTTCTGGTGTTGGGGATGGCCGCAGTGGTGCTGTTTTTGGCTGAACGTGTTGGCGTTGCACATGGCTGGAACTGTGATTCACGATGCGTCTCATAATGCAGCCCATCGCGATCGCACAGTTAATGCTATTTTGGGACACGGTAGCGCGCTGATGTTGGGCTTTGCTTTCCCGGTATTTACGCGGGTACATATGCAGCATCACGCCCACGTCAACGATCCAGATAACGATCCAGACCATTATGTTTCGACCGGCGGGCCTTTGTGGTTGATTGCTGCGAGGTTTTTTTACCACGAGATTTTCTTTTTTAAGCGCAAACTGTGGCGGAAATACGAACTTTGGGAATGGTTTTTCAGCCGTTTGTTTGTGATCGGGGTGGTTTATATCGCCATTCAGTACGACCAATTAGGTTATGTGCTGAATTTTTGGTTTTCTCCGGCTTTGGTGGTGGGGTTGGCCTTGGGGTTATTTTTTGATTATTTGCCGCACCGTCCGTTTCACGATCGCGATCGCTGGAAAAATGCCAGAGTATATCCGAGTCCAATTCTGAATATCTTAATTTTGGGGCAGAATTATCATCTGATCCATCACTTGTGGCCTTCAATTCCTTGGTACAATTACAAGCCAGCTTACGAAGCTGTGAAGCCACTGTTAGATGAAAAGGGTTCTCCTCAAACTTTGGGAATATTGGAAGGGAAAAAGGACTTTTGGAGTTTTATATATGACATCTTTTTAGGGATTAGGCTGCATCACAAAAAAGCGTCTGATTGACAAAAAAACCGGTTTCTTTGAGAAGCCGGGTTTTTTTTATAATAAAAGCTTTTAACCATATATCCCCAGGGCAGGTTTTGTACTGTATCCAATCCCGTAAAAAATAAACCCACCTGTAATGGTGAGTTAACTTTTAAATCAAGCCCAAATTGAATCTATTATTTTTCCCCAGCCACCGCTACCGCTAAATTCCTATCGGGGCGCAAATTTTGAGCTCCCCGCAAATAAGGATGATAAATTTCAGTATGTGCCGGCCAATTGACGTGAATTAAAAACCGGATGCAGCGTTCCAAAGCACCCTCAACGTGCATTTGCTGTACGTCCAACAAAGGAACATTACACCAGTGGGGACGTTCGCGGGCGATCGCGGCCGGAAACACAGCATCTAAATCGCGAGTAGCAGAAAACGTAGCACTAATAATTAATTCTGGATTTATATCATTTTTTGCTTCTAATTCATCTAATAATTCTCTCACCGCTTCTCGAATTGCTGCCACCGAATTCTCGCTAGCAGTAGTTGCCCCACGAATACCCCGCACTTGCCACTCCACGCAAATTTCCTCCATTTTAGTCAGTTGTCAGTTGTCAGTAGTCAGTTGTTAGTTGTCAGTTGCTAGTTGCAATTACCAATTACTAATTACCAATTACCACTGCCAACTGACTACTGCCCACTGCCAACTGACTATTTAATCACGGGCGATACATCCACAGCGGCAAACCGCTAGTAGAAAGCTCGAATTCCAGCAAATTATTGTAAGCTGAAAGCCCGGATATATCCAGACTACTCCCCAAGACGCGATTTAGGAAAGGTTTTTGTTTTTCTAGCGTGCAAGACTCGGTTGTTGCCGGGGCCATGCCTGCGGGTGCGGCGGCAGGGCGGCGAGCGTCCTCTTCTGTTCCCAGTCGCTCGACCAAACCCAATTCTAAGGCTTGCTGACCGGTAAAAACCCGACCGTCGGCAAAACTTTTGACTTTCTCAACTGCCAATTTCCGGGCTTCAGCAACCGTTTCCACGAATTGCTGGTAGCTGGTGTCGATCAAGTCTTGCAGAATTTGCTGTTCAGGATCTGTCAATTCTCGATCGAATGCCAAGATATCTTTATACGG